>NZ_JACHLC010000004.1 GCF_014207845.1 Chryseobacterium shigense | reverse complement strand
TCCTTGTTGACATAACTTATTTGATGTTAAAATTAAACTTTTTTTTGCTAATTTCATATCTTAAATTACTGTCTTAATTTTGGGGAGTATTATAACTTACCTTTCTTCCTCATAGGATTTTTAGCCGCAGATATATATCTGGAATATAAAGACAGGATTAAAAACAGTTTATTCTTTGATGTTTTATGCGTTGTTTTCTTAATAGTGGCTTTCTTTATGTCAAATCCGGCATTGATATTATCGGGTAATTTTGTTTTGCTGGTTTTTTCTTCGAAATCATTATACTTTGTCAAGCTATTAGAAAAGAAGTTTTTATATATTATAGGAGGAATGTGCTACAGTATTTACATGCTGCATCAGAAAATCATTTACTACATTTCTCCATTGTTCTCCAAGTTGTTTTTTAATAATTATCTGCTGGATTTCTATTTAAAACTGTTTATTGCTCTTTTTGTTGTCCTTATCATTTCCGCACTGTTTTTTGTTTTTGTTGAAAGGCCAACCATGAAAAGAGAATGGTGGAAATATAAAAACTTAAAGAAGTTATTTTTTGAATAATCAAAGTAACCCTTAATAACGGCCTTGAATTCATCTTGTGCCTTATAATTGGGAAAAACATTAAAATATACTCAGAAATAGAAATTTAACTTTTATAGGATTTTATTTTTTTTTAAATGTAGTTGGAAAAAAATATTGGGAATTCTTTCTAAAAATCAGCACATTCCATTTGCTATTTCAAAAATATTTTATAATTTTGCAGTCCGAAAAGTAGATTTACTGTATGTGAGTCGGTAATCTGCTGAATAATAAATGCTTCCAAACTCATTAATTATTCAAACTAAAAAAATTAAAAATGGCTAAGAAAGTCTTTAAAATGGTAAAACTTCAGGTGAAAGGTGGCGCAGCTAACCCTTCTCCACCAGTAGGTCCGGCATTAGGTTCTGCAGGTGTGAACATCATGGAGTTTTGTAAGCAATTTAACGGGAGAACCCAAGATAAGCCAGGGCAAGTTTTACCTGTAGTAATTACAGTATACGAAGACAAATCTTTTGAATTCGTTATTAAAACTCCACCTGCAGCAATCCAGTTAATGGATGCGGCTAAGATCAAAGGAGGTTCCGGAGAACCAAACAGAAACAAAGTAGGTTCTGTATCTTGGGATCAGGTGAAGAAAATCGCTGAGGATAAAATGACTGACCTTAACTGCTTTACAATAGATTCTGCAGTTTCTATGGTTGCAGGTACTGCTAGATCTATGGGATTAAGAGTAACAGGAACTAAACCAACTTTTAACGCTTAAAACTATTAGAAATGGCAAAATTGACTAAAAAGCAAAAGGAAGCTTTAAGCAAAGTAGAAAAAGGAAGAATCTATAACCTTGAAGAAGGTTCTGCTCTTGTAAAAGAAGTAAACACTACAAAGTTTGATGCTTCTGTAGATATCGCTGTAAGATTGGGTGTAGATCCAAGAAAAGCAAACCAAATGGTAAGAGGTGTAGTATCTCTTCCTCACGGTACTGGTAAAGATGTTAAAGTTTTAGCACTTGTTACACCAGATAAAGAAGCTGAAGCAAAAGAAGCTGGAGCTGATTATGTAGGTCTTGACGAGTACCTGCAAAAAATAAAAGAAGGTTGGACAGATGTTGACGTTATCGTTACGATGCCGGCTGTTATGGGTAAATTAGGTCCGTTAGGTAGAGTATTAGGTCCAAGAGGTCTTATGCCTAACCCTAAATCAGGAACTGTAACGATGGAAATTGGTAAAGCAGTAGCTGAAGTAAAAGCAGGTAAAATTGACTTCAAAGTTGATAAATACGGTATTATCCACGCTGGTATTGGTAAAGTATCTTTCGATGCTGCTAAAATCAAGGAAAATGCTCAGGAATTGATCCAGACTTTGATCAAAATGAAACCAACTGCTGCTAAAGGTACTTATGTAAAAAGCATTTATTTGTCTTCTACAATGAGCCCGGGTATTGCAATTGATACTAAATCTGTTAACTAATATAAATCCTTAAGACAATGACAAAAGACCAAAAAGTTGTAGCAATACAAGAGATCAAAGATTTGCTTCAGGATGCTAAAGTAGTTTATGTAGCAGATCTGGAAGGTTTGAATGCTGCTAAATCTTCAGATTTCAGAAGACAGGCTTTCAAGCAGAATATCAAAGTGAAAGTGGTGAAAAATACACTTTTACAAAAAGCAATGGAGCAGATTGACGGAGTAGATTTCTCTGAAATGTTTGATACTTTCAAAGGAAACTCTGCTTTAATGATTGCTGAAACAGCTAATGCTCCTGCAAAATTAATCAAAGACTTTAGAAAGAAAGATGAAAAGCCGGCGTTGAAGTCTGCTTTCGTACAGGAAACTTTCTATGTTGGTGACAACAACCTTGATGCATTAGTAAGCATTAAGTCTAGAGAAGAAATGATAGGTGAAATCATCGGATTACTTCAGTCTCCAATTCAAAGAGTTGTTTCTGCTCTTCAAAACAAATCTGAAACAGGAGAAGCTAAAGCTGAAGAAGCTGCACCTGCTGTAGAAGAAACTCCTGCTGCTGAAGCTCCGGAAGCTCCTGTTGCAGAAAGCACTGACGAAACGCCAGCTGCTGAATAATTACTCTCAAAAAATTAAATAAATAATCAACAAAAACATTACAACAATGTCAGATTTAAAAAATTTAGCTGAAACGCTAGTAAACCTAACAGTAAAAGACGTAAATGAATTAGCTGCTATCCTTAAGGATGAGTACGGAATTGAGCCAGCTGCTGCTGCTGTAGTAGTTGCTGCAGGTGGTGCAGGAGGTGATGCTGCTGAAGAAAAGACTGAATTCGATGTAATTCTTAAGTCTGCAGGTGCTTCTAAATTGGCTATCGTTAAATTGGTAAAAGATTTAACTGGTGCTGGTCTTAAAGAAGCTAAAGATATCGTAGACGGTGCTCCTGCTCCAATCAAGCAAGGTGTATCTAAAGACGAAGCTGAAGCTCTTAAGAAGCAATTAGAAGAAGCTGGTGCTGAAGTAGAATTGAAATAATTCAATTTACTATAAAATAAGAAACCCGGACAGTAATGTTCGGGTTTTTTGTTTTTTATCAATTTTTTTCTATTTAAATTTTACAACATTATCCATATATGCTTGTGTAATGTTGTTTTATATTTAATTATTTTTATCTATTTGATAATTTTTTCGTAATTCATGTAACTATTATTTATAGTATAGTTTATTTTTCATTTAAATTTAATATTAAAAAGGTATTTTAATTGAAAATTTACTATATTTGTACCGAAAAAAAACACACATACATAAATTTGGAAAGAAGTTACTTTATCTTCTATGGCTTTGCTATAGCATGTTGTATTAATATGTTATTTGCGGGGCAGGTAGAAAATTACATTAATTCGTCACTAACAGTACAAAACCCTACTGTTGCACTCAACTGCTTTTATGAAACCTGCAGTTTTGATCTTAAAGCTGATGAATATTCAAAATACTCAGAAAAAGATAAAGTTCCTGCTGTTATTAATGTTTCTATGGAAATGGAAGAGTTGTTTGCTGATCTCAGAGAGATTCAGGATTCACTATGCGGAAATGTAGAAATTATTAAACAGCATAAACCCGATTCATATTATGTTGAAGACCCGAAAAGGTTGGGAGGTTTTGACTTTATAATTGAATTTCCGGATAAATTATCTTAATCATTTAAAGGCAGAAAGCTTCCATTTATCTTGACGAAAACTATTCCTTTCCACTTTCTTTTGGAAGTGAAAAAGGATTCCTATATCCTAAAAAAACAAAAAAACAACAAATATCTTATTAATGAAAAGCAAATTATTAACGATCGCGGCTATATCCTTTACCGGGTATCTGATGAACGCACAGGTTGGCTTTAATACAAATCAACCTCAGGCAACCATGGATGTTGTAGGATTTCCTACAGTTACAACTAAGCCTGATGGTATTATTGCGCCAAGACTTACGCTAAGTCAGTTGGCTGCTAAGACATATGCGGCAGCTCAAACAGGAGCTTTGGTATATGTTACAACAATCAATGCTACTCCAGCTGGTGTTACAATTAATGTAAATACCGCAGGATACTATTATTTTGATGGTACATTATGGCAAAAACAAACCGGGACAGAGTGGAAACTGAAAGGAAATGCAGATAATGAAATCAGTACTGCTGTAGCCCAGACTTTGGGTTCTGCTCCGGATGCAAATAATAATTATCTTGGAACTCAAGGAGCTACTGATGATTTAATTATTGTAACTGCCAATAAAACTCATGGAATTCTGAACAGTACAGGAACATTAGCAGGTGGGGGAGAGACAACATCCGGTTTATCATGGGGTAATACAAATACATTTAACACTGCACCGGGAGCTAATGCCAATAATTCAATTTTGTTAGGAGCAGGAAATAATGCAACCGGAAGTTATAATACCGTTGCAATAGGACAAAGTAATATTGTAAGTAACCCAAGAACAGGAAACCTTTTTGCCAACTATGCGATTGGTAGTGATAACCAGATAGCAGGAACAGCAGGAGGTGGAGCTAACTTTACTTTTGGAAAAGGAAACAGAGTAACAACCGGAGCTGTATTGGCTGCTAACTTTTTGATGGGTACCAATAATACATCCACTATAAGCTCAGCACTGATTTTTGGAGATGGAAATACAGTTTCAGCAGTAGGAGCAAGCCAGCCTATGATCTTTGGTGCTGGTAATAGCATGATAGGCCCTTCTAATCAGAGTTTAGGGAACCTTATTTTCGGATCTGGACTTACAACAGATGCTACAGGGGGTAATGTGAACAACAATGCACTTTTCGGGGCGGGATTTGTTTCCAATCATTCCAATAACGTATACCTTGGAGTTACTTCTCCAGGTGGTTCGGGTGTGATGGGTTCGCGCCAGGTAAATACATCAAACTATCAAAATTCAAATCATCTTTTTGTTGGTAATAATAATACAACTGTTAAACAGGGTACAAAGGTCTTTTTTGGAGGTACCTATACTCCTGAGACAGGGGCTGCTAACTGGAGTGTAATGAAATATCCTGAAATGGTAAATGTAGAAGGAGCTATTACCCTGGGAGATAGTCTTGGTGCTGTTTTAACAACTAATAACAACTCAAACTATCCGCAGGATTGTGGAGCAAACAATCAGGGTACTATAAGATACAGAGTAAACAGTACCGGAAAAGGAAATATAGAAGGATGTGTGAAGAACTCAGCCAGTCCGGTAAGTTACAGATGGGAAGTTCTGAACAATAGTGCTGCTATCACAAATTAAAAATTTCAAAACGCAAATAAATAAATAAAAAATGACACAAAAATTATTCGAGAAGTTGTCGTCAATGCTACTGGTATTCGTTATGTCAGCAGTAGCATTCGCACAACAAGGGTACGAGCCTATCAGAGGGATGGGGGTAGAAGCAAGACCTGTGAACAATTCAGGTATTTGTTTAGCATGTTATAATGGGAGCATGACTCCTGTTGTGGATGCCAATCTGGATAACAGTGTAAGCATGGGTAACTTTGCTTCTTTGGTAAGCGGAAACGGTATTTCTGTAAAGAACACAAACACTGTTTATCCGGCAGGATACATTACAGGTTTTAATATCGATTTAGGTACAAGCTTTATTACAGTAGACTTGTTAAGCTCATTGAGAATCAGTACTTATAAAAACGGAGTACTTCAGGAGTCTACTACAACCAGCACATTATTATCAGTGCCGGCATTTGGAGGAAGCAAAAACAGAATTTTCCTTCATTTCAAAACTACTAAAGACTTTAACGAGGTAAGATTGTATCAAACTAACGTATTGTCTATATTCAGTGCAATGAACGTATACTACGCGTTTGCATTTGATCCGGAAAAAATGCCGGTTGACAATAACGGAGCTTGTGATGATATTATTGCAGGAAGCGGTGTAGACGGTAATGTATCCGGAAGCAGCAGCTTTATTGCTCCTCTTTCTTATGTACAAAACAGAGAAAGAATTGGAGATGGAGATAAAAATTCTTACGGATCAATCGTATTGCCGGCAGGTCTTCTTGGATCATACTCAGTAGGAGTATTAGATAAAAACCAGGTATATCCTGCAGGAAACAGAGCTGGTTTTGTAATCTCTCCTGATGATGAAGGAAAACTTTTAAGTGCCGAGTTTTTAAAGAATATTACAATTGAAACTTACTTATATGGAAAACTTCAGGACTCCAGAGCATTATCTGATGGAGGAGGCTTGATTAACATAAAAGTTTTAGGTTTTGGAACCGGAAAACAAAAAGTAACAGTTGCTACAACAAAACCATTTAACGAAGTGCGTTTAAAAGTGACTCAGACTTTAGGAGTGAATTTAGGATCTTTAAAAGTGTATTATGCATTTGAAGAGCCAACAACATGTGAATGTGATGATAAAATTCAGACAAGCGGTTCTGCAATTCCGGGAAATATCGTAACAGGCGGAAGCTGGACATCTGGTCCTGGGTTATTTGGTCTTATTCTGGCTAAAATGACAAATCCTGAAGCCATTGTAGATACTAACAAAAATAACTATGCTACAGCAACTCTTCCGGTAGCATCATTCCTGAGTATTTTCTCATCGTATGCTACAGTAAGCACTAACTCTTTGCTTCCTGCAAATACATATGCCGGATTTACGTTGGAAAAAGCAGCTAACCTTATCGGAGTAAGCGTACTTGAAAATATTACAGTAACACTTTACAACGGAAATACTCAAACAGATTCTTTTACTAGTACAGGAAGTTTGATCAGTGGAAATTTCTTCACTACAGATTCAAACAAATTCTATGTAGGAGGTAAATCTACAAAACCTTTCAACCGTATTAAAGTTACTTTCTATAGCGGTACAGGAATACGTTTCCCTCAAAACTATAACATCTACAATGCTTTTGCCAGCAAAGATGATGATAATGACGGTGTACCAAACTGTTTCGACAGATGTCCTAACGGGGATGACAGCATTGACAATAATGGTAATGGTATTCCTGATTGTGCAGAAGGATGTTCAGCAGTGAATGACAAATCTCCAACTATTGATACAGACGGTGATGGTATTTCTGATGCTTGTGATTTTGACTCTGATAACGATGGTATTCCAGATGCGATTGAAGATCTTAACCACAATAATAAATTTGAAGATGATGATGTGGATGGAGTTACACCATTTGTTGAAGTGCCGGGAGACGGTATTGCAAACTACCTGGATCTGGATTCTGATAATGATGGTGTTTTAGACCTGTTTGAGTCTGGTATTCCAACTTCAATAATCAACCAGATCGATGCAGACCGTAACGGTATCATTGATAGCGGAGTTGCAGTAGGAGAAAATGGTTTAGCTGATATTTTAGAAACATCTCCTGATTCAGGAACTCTGAAATATACCCTTAAAAATACGGATGGTGACAATGAGCCTGACTTCATTGACATTACTTCCAACGGATCTGCTTATGATCTGCATGCAATTGGTAAAGACAATCTTGATGTATTAGGAGGTGGATTTATTTCTACAATTTCTGATAGCGATAGAGACGGTATCCAGGCTGTTGTAGATACAGATCTTGTGAAGAAAGGTGCGCCTAACTCTCCACTTTCACCTTACGCTGTATTTGCTAAAAATGGATCTGCAGCCAAAGGAATTGCTGATGCAGACATTACTTCAACTGCAACTGATATCAACGTATACCCTAACCCGGTAAAATCAGGTGAAAACCTTAACGTGAAATCTAAAGAAGAAGGAACTTATACATTGTTCTCTGCTCAGGGGCAATTGGTAAAATCTGGTAAATTCTCAGGTAATGCTGAAATCAATACAGCTTCACTACCGACAGGTGTTTATATTGTGAAAATAGAAACTAAGTCAACAGTGAAATCTTATAAGATCATTGTAAAATAATTTTTCAAGGTTCTATATAGCGGAAGGCCGTCCTTAGGGGCGGTCTTTTTTTATTTTGAATAATTTTAATAGTCTCAGAATGAAGAAGTTTTATTTGCTTGTGTGGATAGAATTTCGTACCTTTGTCCCTCTTTTGGCGCGAATAATTGTTTGTAAATCTATAAAATATTGAAAATCAGCTCTTTCATATGAGAAATGAAAGGGTCTTTCCGTATATAGATACTGCGGCAAATTCTGCCTTAAAAGTAAATAAAAATATTTTGCATTACGCTGTGAAAAGATATACCAGTGTTGCAGTTAGGAATAAGACTCTAAGAATAAAGAAAAAAGAATAAAGACTATTTCTAATAGCGCCAAACATTTGAAGTCTTTTATCTTTTCTCCATTTTCTTTCTTCTACTCCTGATATTTTTTAATAAATCAAAATATTTTTTAACCCTTTCTTAAAAGTTTTATGAGTAAAACAACAGCAACAACAAGGGGGAATCAGAGAATTAACTTCTCATCAGCTAAAGGAAAAATTATCACTCCTGACTTCCTGGACATCCAGCTTGAGTCTTTCAGAGATTTTTTCCAGCTTGATACCCTTCCAGAAGACAGAACAGACGAAGGTTTGTACAGAACCTTCCAGGAAAACTTTCCGATCACCGATTCCAGAAATCAGTTCGTATTGGAGTTTCTTGATTATCTGGTAGATTCTCCACGTTATTCAATTGACGAGTGTGTGGAAAGAGGATTGACGTATTCAGTGCCTCTTAAAGCAAGACTTAAATTGTATTGTACAGACCCTGAACACGAAGATTTCCAAACCGTAGTTCAGGATGTATATTTAGGCCCGGTTCCTTATATGACGCCTAGCGGATCTTTCATCATCAATGGTGCAGAGAGAGTTATTGTTACACAGTTACACCGTTCACCTGGTGTATTCTTCGGACAGACTTACCACGCAAACGGAACCAAACTGTACTATTCAAGAATCATCCCTTTCAAAGGATCTTGGATGGAATTTACAACCGATATCAACAGCGTAATGTACGCGTATATCGACCGTAAGAAAAAGTTACCGTTAACTACCCTTTTAAGAGCTATCGGTTACGAATCTGATAAAGATATCCTTCAGATCTTCGACCTTGCTGAAGAAGTGAAAGTTTCCAAAGCTGCCCTTAAAAAAGTAGAAGGAAGAACATTGGCTGCGAGAGTATTGAACACATGGTTTGAAGATTTCGTAGACGAAGATACAGGTGAAGTAGTTTCTATCGAAAGAAACGAAATCATCTTAGACAGAGAAACCATTCTTGAAAAAGAACACTTAGATCTTATTCTTGATGCTGGTGTGAAATCTATCCTGATTCACAAAGAAAACAGCAACGAATTCTCTATCATTCAGAATACATTACAGAAAGACCCTACCAACTCTGAAAAAGAAGCCGTAGAGTACATCTACCGTCAGTTAAGAAATGCAGATCCGCCAGATGAGGAAACAGCAAGAGGAATCATTGAAAAACTATTCTTCTCAGAGCAGAGATATTCATTGGGTGAAGTAGGACGTTACAGACTAAACAAAAAATTAGGACTTAACATCCCTACAACTACTGAAGTTCTTACAAAAGAAGATATCATTGCTATCGTAAGACACCTTATCGAGCTTGTAAACTCTAAGGCTGAGGTGGATGATATTGACCACTTATCAAACAGAAGAATTAAAACTGTTGGTGAGCAATTGGCAGGACAGTTCGGTGTAGGTCTTTCAAGAATTGCAAGAACAATCAAAGAAAGAATGAACGTTAGAGATAACGAAATCTTTACTCCGCTTGATCTTGTCAATGCTAAGACATTAACATCCGTAATTAACTCGTTCTTCGGTACCAACCAGCTTTCTCAGTTCATGGACCAGACCAACCCGTTATCAGAAATCACGCACAAGCGTAGACTTTCTGCACTAGGGCCTGGTGGTCTATCAAGAGAAAGAGCAGGTTTCGAGGTTCGTGACGTTCACCATACCCACTACGGAAGAATCTGTCCGATTGAAACTCCGGAAGGACCAAACATCGGTTTGATTTCATCTCTGGGTATCTATGCTAAGATCAATAGCCTTGGTTTCATCGAAACTCCATACAGAAAAGTAGAAGACAGTAAGATTGACCTTTCTGCCGATCCTATCTACCTGAATGCAGAAGATGAAGAAGACAAAGTAATTGCTCAGGCAAACGTAGAGCTGAACGATAACGGTGAATTCTTAACAGACAGGATTATTGCAAGATTGGATGGTGACTATCCGGTAGTTGAGCCTTCTCAGGTTAACCTTATCGACGTAGCGCCAAACCAGATTTCCGGTATCTCAGCTTCATTAATTCCGTTCCTGGAGCATGATGATGCGAACCGTGCATTGATGGGATCAAACATGATGCGTCAGGCCGTTCCTCTATTGAAGCCACAAGCTCCAATCGTGGGTACAGGTCTGGAACAGCAGGTGGCCAAAGATTCAAGAATCCTGATCAATGCTGAAGGAACAGGTGTTGTAGAATACGTAGATGCTGATAAGATCACTATCAAATATGAAAGAAGCGAAGACGAAGACTTAGTACAGTTCGAATCCGCTACTAAAACATATAACCTTACCAAATTCAGAAAAACCAACCAGAGTACTACCATTACCCTGAGACCAAACGTAAGGGTAGGTGAAACGGTACAGAAAGGACAGGTACTTTGCGACGGTTATGCTACTGAAAACGGAGAACTGGCATTGGGTAGAAACTTAGTGGTAGCGTTCATGCCTTGGAAAGGATACAATTTCGAGGATGCCATCGTAATCAACGAAAAAGTTGTACGTGAAGACTGGTTTACTTCAATCCACGTAGATGAATATTCATTGGAAGTTCGTGATACCAAACTAGGTATGGAAGAGCTTACAGCAGATATTCCAAACGTTTCTGAAGAAGCGACCAAAGATCTTGACGAGAACGGTATGATCAGAATCGGAGCTGAAGTGAAGCCTGGAGACATCATGATCGGTAAGATCACTCCAAAAGGTGAATCTGATCCAACTCCTGAAGAAAAACTTCTTAGAGCAATCTTCGGTGACAAAGCCGGTGATGTGAAAGATGCTTCATTGAAAGCAGACTCTTCACTAAGAGGTGTTGTGATCAACAAAAAATTGTTCTCAAGAAACATTAAAGATAAAAAGAAGAGAACTGAAGAAAAACTTAAACTTGAAGAAATTGAAAACACTTACAAGGCTAAGTTTGATGAGTTGAGAAACACTTTAATTGAAAAATTAAATACACTGGTAGGTGGTAAAACTTCTCAGGGAGTTACTAACGACCTTGATGAGGAAATCATCGGTAAAGGTGTGAAATTCACGCATAAATTACTGACTTCAGTTGAAGATTACGTTAACGTAAGCGGTGCAGACTGGACTGTAGATAACGATAAGAATGAATTGGTTAAACAATTGATTCACAACTATAAAATCAAGTTCAACGATATCCAGGGAGTTAAAAACCGTGAGAAATTTGCTATTTCAATCGGGGACGAGCTACCGGCAGGTATCATGAAATTGGCTAAAGTGTATATCGCTAAGAAACGTAAGCTGAATGTAGGAGATAAAATGGCAGGACGTCACGGTAACAAAGGTATCGTTTCAAGAATCGTTCGTGAAGAAGATATGCCATTCCTTGAAGACGGAACACCGGTAGATATCGTATTGAATCCACTTGGGGTACCTTCCCGTATGAACATCGGTCAGATCTATGAAACAGTTCTTGGATGGGCTGGTCAGAAATTAGGAATGAAGTTCGCCACGCCAATCTTTGACGGAGCAACTCTTGACCAAATTACTGAATATACAGAGAAAGCAGGTCTTCCTAAATTCGGTAACACTCACCTTTATGATGGTGGTACCGGGGAAAGATTTACCCAGCCGGCTACGGTAGGGGTAATCTACATGCTGAAACTGGGACACATGGTTGATGATAAGATGCACGCACGTTCTATCGGTCCTTACTCATTGATTACTCAGCAGCCGTTAGGAGGTAAAGCTCAGTTCGGAGGTCAGAGATTCGGAGAGATGGAGGTTTGGGCTCTTGAAGCATTTGGAGCATCCAACATCCTGAGAGAAATCCTGACTGTGAAGTCGGATGACGTGATTGGTAGAGCGAAAACTTATGAAGCAATTGCAAAAGGTGAATCTATGCCTGAACCAGGTATTCCGGAATCATTCAATGTATTACTTCATGAGCTGCAGGGTCTTGGATTAGACGTAAGACTAGAGGAATAATTTTAAATTTTAAATTATAAATGTTGAATGGCAGCATTCAAAAATTAATCTAAAATCTAAAATCTAAAATTTAAAATCTAACAAATGTCAAATAAAAATAAATCAAGTAGATTTAATAAAATAACCATCGGTTTAGCTTCACCCGAATCGATTCTTCAGGAATCAAGAGGGGAGGTTTTAAAGCCGGAAACTATTAACTACAGAACGCATAAGCCTGAAAGAGACGGTTTGTTCTGTGAAAAAATCTTTGGTCCGGTAAAGGATTACGAATGTGCTTGTGGTAAATACAAGAGAATTCGTTACAAAGGAATTGTTTGTGACCGTTGTGGAGTAGAAGTTACTGAGAAAAAAGTAAGAAGAGAGAGAATCGGGCACATCAATCTTGTAGTTCCTATCGCACACATCTGGTATTTCCGTTCATTACCGAACAAGATCGGTTACCTTTTAGGAATCCCTTCTAAGAAATTAGATATGATCATCTACTACGAAAGATATGTAGTGATTCAGCAGGGTATTGCTAAAAAATTAGACGGTTCCGACTTCGATGCTATGGAATTCTTAACAGAAGAAGAGTACCTTGATATCATGGAAACCCTTCCTGTGGAGAACCAGTATCTTGATGATTCCGATCCAAACAAATTCATCGCCAGAATGGGTGCTGAAGCAGTTGAAGATCTTTTAAAAAGAATCGATCTTGATGCATTGTCTTTCGATTTAAGACACAAAGCTCACAACGAAGGTTCAAAACAAAGAAGAACTGAAGCCCTTAAAAGATTGAATGTTGTAGAAGCCCTAAGAGGTGCTAATACAAGAATGATCAACAGACCGGAGTGGATGATCATGCGTGTACTTCCTGTTATTCCACCGGAACTGAGACCATTGGTTCCATTGGATGGAGGACGTTTCGCAACTTCTGACCTGAATGACCTTTACAGAAGAGTTATCATCAGAAACAACCGTCTGAAAAGACTATTGGAGATCAAAGCTCCTGAAGTAATCTTAAGAAACGAGAAGCGTATGCTTCAGGAATCAGTAGATTCATTATTCGATAATACAAGAAAATCTTCTGCCGTAAAATCTGAATCAAACAGACCATTGAAATCACTTTCAGATTCATTGAAAGGTAAACAAGGTCGTTTCCGTCAGAACTTACTAGGGAAAAGGGTAGATTACTCTGCACGTTCCGTAATTGTTGTAGGTCCGAACTTACAGCTTCACGAGTGTGGTATTCCTAAAGACATGGCAGCAGAACTTTACAAACCGTTCATCATCAGAAAACTGATTGAAAGAGGAATTGTAAAAACAGTAAAATCTGCAAAGAGAATCATCGACAGAAAAGAGCCTGTAGTGTATGATATCCTTGAAAACGTGATGAAAGGCCACCCGGTTCTTCTGAACAGGGCACCTACGCTTCACAGACTGGGTATCCAGGCATTCCAGCCTAAGATGATCGAAGGTAAAGCTATCCAGCTTCACCCGTTGGTAACGACAGCATTCAACGCCGACTTTGATGGTGACCAGATGGCGGTACACTTACCGTTAGGCCCAGAGGCAATCCTTGAAGCTCAGTTATTGATGCTGGGTTCTCAGAACATCCTGAACCCTGCAAACGGTTCTCCTATTACAGTACCATCTCAGGACATGGTTCTTGGTCTTTATTTCATGACTAAAGAATTAAGTTCTACAGATACCATGAAAGTAAAAGGAGAAGGTCTTGCATTCTATTCCCCTGAAGAAGCAGAAATTGCTTACGCAGAAGGAAGAGTATCATTAAATGCTAAAGTAAGATGTAGACTTCCTGTTAAAGAAGAAGGGGAGATCGTTACAAGACTGATCGAAACTTCTGTAGGTAGAATCCTGTTCAACCAGATTGTACCTAAGCAGGTAGGATATATTAATGAACTTCTTACCAAGAAATCATTAAGAAACGTTATCGGTAAGATCCTTGCTGATACAGACTTCCCTACAACAGTGAAGTTCCTTGATGCAATGAAAGACTTAGGATATTCAAACGCATTCAAAGGAGGGCTTTCCTTCTCATTGGGAGATATTGTAGTTCCTGTTGAGAAGAAAACAATGATTGCCCAGTCTATTGAATCTGTTGACGAAATCAGAGCCAACTATAACATGGGGCTTATTACCGATACAGAACGTTATAACCAGGTAATTGACGTTTGGACCAACACCAACGCCGGATTAACTGAAATGATCATGAGCAGAATGAAAACCGATCAAGGTGGATTCAACTCTGTATACATGATGCTTGATTCCGGAGCGAGGGGTTCAAAAGAACAGATCCGTCAGTTATCAGGGATGAGAGGTTTGATGGCAAAACCGCAAAAAGCCGGTTCTACCGGAGCGGAGATCATCGAAAACCCGATCCTTGCCAACTTTAAGGAAGGTCTTTCCATCCTGGAATACTTTATCTCTACCCACGGTGCCCGTAAAGGACTTGCAGATACCGCTCTTAAGACAGCCGATGCCGGTTACTTAACGAGAAGATTGGTAGACGTTGCTCAGGACGTTATCGTTACTGAGGACGACTGTGGTACTTTAAGAGGTACTGAAGTAACTGCACTTAAGAAAAATGACGAGATTGTTGAAAAAATCTCTGAAAGAATCTTAGGTAGAGTTTCCCTTCATAATATATATGATCCTGAAACAGATGAATTAATCACTGAAGCAGATCAGGTCATCAATGAAGCACTGGCGAAGAGAATCGAAGAAGCAGGTTTAGAATCTGTGGAAGTTCGTTCACCGCTTACCTGTGAAACTAAAAAAGGAATCTGTGCGAAATGTTACGGTAGAAACCTTGCAACCGGTAAGATGATCCATATGGGTGAAGCAGTAGGAGTTATTGCAGCACAGTCAATCGGAGAGCCGGGTACTCAGCTTACGTTGAGAACCTTCCACCAGGGGGGTACTGCAGGTAACGTATCAGAAAACCCATCTATCGTTGCAAGAAGAGACGGTATCGTTGAAATGGATGAAGTAAGAACAATTACTTCTGAAGATGAAAACGGTAAAACTGCTGAGGTAGTTGTTTCACGTTCAACAGAATTCAGATTGGTAGCGGATAACGAAGCCAGAACACCATTAATGGTAGCTAACGTACCTTACGGTTCCGAGTTGGCTGTGAAGCCTGGTGATAAAGTGAAGAAAGGAGATGTAATCTGTAAGTGGGATCCGTATAACGCGGTAATCATTGCAGAAACTGCCGGTAAGGTTGAATATGAAGACATTATCCAGGGTATCTCGTTCCAGCTTGAAATTGACGAACAAACAGGGTTCGAAGAAAAAGTAATCTCCGAATCAAGAAATAAGAAAGCCGTACCTACCCTGAAGGTGGTAGACTCTAAAGGAGTTGAGCAGAAAGCTTACAACTTACCGGTAGGAGCCCACTTAATGGTAAACGATGGTGAAAAAATTAAGGCAGGTAAAGTCTTAATCAAGATCCCTAGAAAATCTGCAAAAGCAGGGGATATCACCGGAGGTCTTCCGAGAGTTACCGAACTATTCGAAGCAAGAAACCCTTCAAACCCAGCGGTTGTTACTGAAATCGACGGGGTAGTTTCTTACGGAAAAATAAAGAGAGGTAACCGTGAACTTATTGTAGAAGCTAAAACAGGAGAAAGAAAAATTTACTTAGTGAAACTTTCCAACCAGATTCTGGTTCAGGAGAATGACTTCGTAAGAGCTGGATCTCCGCTTTCTGACGGTTCTATTACACCAGATGATATCTTAAGAATCAAAGGTCCAACTGCGGTTCAGGAATATCTGGTAAATGAAATCCAGGAAGTTTACCGTCTTCAGGGGGTAAAAATCGATGATAAGCACTTCGAAATCATCGTAAGACAGATGATGACGAAAGTATCTATCGTAGACGGAGGTGATACTCAGTTCCTTGAAGGTGCTTTAGAGCATAAATTTGACTTCCTGGAAGAAAACAACAGAGTATTCGGTCTTAAAGTTGTAGTTGAAGCTGGTGATTCCAAAGAATTCAAACCAGGTCAGATGATTACGGCAAGAGAATTAAGAGACGAAAACTCTAAATTGAAGCGTGAAGATCAGGCTTTAGTTGAAGTAAGAGAAGCACTTCCTGCTACAGCAACGCCTGTATTGCAAGGTATTACAAGAGCAGCTCTTCAGACTAAGTCATTCATGTCTGCAGCATCATTCCAGGAAACTACAAAAGTTCTTAACGAAGCAGCTGTTGCCGGTAAGATAGACTTCCTGAGCGGTCTTAAAGAAAATGTAATTGTAGGGCACAGAATCCCTGCAGGTACAGGTCTTAAAGAATACCAGAATGTAATTGTAGGTTCTAAGAAAGAATTCGAAGACCTTAACTAAAATTAATGATTTGAAATTTGAGATTTGGATTTATTTTTATATTTTCACAATCTCAAATTTCGAATTTAAAAAACATAATTTATAACAATGGACAACAATCAAAATCCACAAGACGGAAACATCAACATCGAATTAAACGAAATGGTAGCTGCTGGAGTATATGCTAACTTAGCGTTAGTAAACCACTCTCCATCTGAATTCGTTGTAGATTTCATCCAATTAATGCCGGGGGTACAACAAGCTAAAGTAAGATCAAGAATCATTCTTGCTCCGCTTCACGCTAAGAGAGTTCTTTCTGCTCTTCAACAGAACATCACTAACTATGAGCAGCAGTTTGGAGAAATCAAAGAAGTTGAGCCTTTCGTATTAGGTGGAAACAACGTACAAGCTTAAGATTTTTCTTACAATATAAAACCCGTTTCGTAATAAAACGAAACGGGTTTTTTTATAGATTTTTGAACCAGATGTAAAGATCTGTGTCTGAAGGAATATTAAGCTTTTTCCGTATACCGTTTTTCCGGTTTTGAACTGTTTTGGGTGATGTGAAAGTATATTCTGCAATGTCTTTGGTAGAAAAATTAAGAAATAGTAAAGCGCAAAATCTTAATTCACTGCTTATCAGACGTGGATTAATTTCCAGTATTGCAGAACACACTTGTGGGTACACCTCCTGAAATCTTATGAAAAACTCCGGGCTGTTATCTTTGGCAAGCTGTACAACCTCGTCAAAAGATTCATTTATTTTAAGCTTTAATTCGGTGGCTTCCATTTCTTTCTGCTGAATGATATCTCTTTCTTCTTTGAGTCTTAAAACTGAAATATTCTTTTTCCTTTTATGAAAGTAAACAGAAAATATAATGACAAGCAGAGTGATCAGTACTATGGTTGCGATGATCCAGTATAACCTTGATTCTTTTTCTCTAAAAACTTCATTTTTCTCTTTTATAACATTGTCTAATGTTGCCGCCCTTGCAGAATTTTTTACAGCATTGATTTTTTTTTCTATACTAAGTAATGAATCTCTGTATTCTGCATGTTTTTTCTTATTTCCGAGTATTTTATTTAATTCACTTAGTAAGTTGTAAACCTCAGATAGTCTGTAAATATCCTTTTTTTCTTCGAATATTGTTTTAGCTTTTTCCAGATGATATTCAGCTGTTTTATAGTCGTGAGAATGATAATATAAAACTCCGATTTCATGCTCCAATATGGCGCCTAACGTTATATCTTTTGCTTCATTATTATATAGAATTGCTTTATTAAAATAATATTTGCTTGAGTCTATCCGGTTATTGGTACTCCATATTTTTCCGAGATTAGTACAAATAGTAGCTCCAGTAGTTTTCTTTCTTTGTATTTGCTTATTCTTGGAATCATTTTCGAAATAGTAATAGGCTTTACTATAGTAATAATAAGCAGAGTCTTTTGAAGTTTTTAAAGTTTCGTGTACCTCTCCGATATTATCATAATTTTTTGCCTTTATATAATTAATGTCTTCAGAGGTCTCTCCAACTCTGATTGCTAACCGATATTTTTCTAATGCATCCTTATACAGGCTTTGCTGCAGGTAACAGTTCCCAATATTAGTAATGATTTCAGATTTTAAACTCAGGTCCGTTTGAGTATGCTTTTCCTTTAAAGCATTATTGAAAAAAAACAAAGCCTTGCCACAGTCTCCCAATCTTTGGTAGCATTTACCACTCAATAAGTATGACATCGCGATACCTTTGGAATAGTTTTTCTTTTGAGATTCTTTTAATATGATGTTTTGCCTGGCAAGAACTTTTTTTAACTCACCACTTCGGAGCTCGCTTTGAGAGGCTTCTAGTAAAGAGTCTATTGTATGGTCCTGTGATCTTAAATTTTTGAAAGAAAATAGGATCAGAACTATAAAAATACACTTAAATACAACCGCGTTTTTTATGGAATAAAATTGATGCATATAATGAAATTTTATTGATCCGTTATTAGCAATTATCCGCAGTTAAGATATGAAAAATATTAAATAATTGTTACGATATATTGAATAATTTGTATTTATAGAGTTGTGAATCGCAAATAATATTCGGTAGATTGGCACACCACAAATAATAAAAAATATCTCAGCCGGAGCAAAAATAGCTTAAGAACAAAATGAAAGATCTTTCGACTTTTTAGATTAACAGTTCTTTTTTTATCAATGATGATGTCATGATTTTCAATGTTTTTATTTGGATCAATGCAGGTTTTATATTGTAAACATTTTTTTCCACTTTGTTACCGTGTTTCTACTCAGCTTGAAATGTATGGCTAATTGGCTGTTATTTAATTTATATTCTTTTTGGTAATTCAGAATCTGTAAGATATCAGATTTCTCATAAGAATGTTGTCTTTGGTTGAACTTTTCGCTTTGTTGGTTTCCTGTTCCGAAAATCTTTTGGTTAAGCTCGATAATATCCAGAGCAGATAAGCTTTTTTTTTCAAGCAATTTTTCACATTCATCTTCTTTATTGGGACATTTTTTGGAGAGAATATCCAGATAGATTTGTTTGTAATTTGGTTTTAATTTTTGTATTTGTATATCCATTTATAAAGTGTGGTTTTTGGGATACTATATTCTTGAATAACCTGAGCTTTTGTTTTTTGCCCAGTTTCTATTAACTCTAAAATAAAATCTATTACTTCTTTAGTATAAATGTTTTTTCTAAACGTTGGAAGCGTAGATTTCGCGGTCTGTACTGCTTTATTAGTAGCTAATTGAGGGGAATATAAAATCAAATGCTGGGTATATAACCTGAAAAAATCGTATTCCAGAAGTTTGCTCCATTTTAAGATAATTTCAGCATCCAGGCTTTTAGACTGGTACATTTTTAATATTTCTTCTTCGCTACATTTCAGAAAATTGCAGATTCGTAATGTTTTCACCTTGCTTTCTGTAACTCGTTGGGCAATGAGAATCCCGATGTGAATATTCTTAAAGTTCATCTTGTGTTATTGCTATTGAATTAAATCTCCGATAGTATGAAATATGGATAATGAAAAAACACCTTTGCCGGAGAAAAAGCTGCCTAAGAACAAAATATAAAGATCTTTCGATATTGATTTTCAGCTTCTTTAGATCAATAGTTCTTTTTTTGATTAATTATAATTCAGTGATTTACACTGCTTAATATCCTTATTTTAAATAATTTTCTGCCGTAAAGTTATCCAGCCCTTGCGCAAGAGTTGAAAGCTTCTGCTTAAGAGTTGAGTAACTTCTGGACAGGTTTTTGTTAGTACTTACTTTGTTTTGTGGAAAGTAGCAGCTTAAGCGCATTTTTGATCCGCTTGTCTGGACCGTAATTTAACTTGGCTCCTTTTATTATGACTGCTGTCAGATTCGGCTTTTGCGGTAATACCTTCACTGCTGAGGCTGGGGTAGAAGCTTCCCGGCTTGTCCAGACGGATTATTTTGTCCGTTCTGTATCACATTTTCCAATGGGATAATAACACCTCGGATGTCTGTATCGGAAAGTAGTGCCGAAAATTTTTCTATCTACTTTACCAAATCATCTATAGAGGATTCTCCGTCATTGTTTATTACAGCATACCTTTTTTTGTATCGCTGCCAGCCAGGAGTGGCTGGCAGCGTACTATTACATTATATGGGCATATTGTGTTTTTGTTTGCTAATGATAAAACATATGAATTATGGTGTGCAGGGAGTGGAACTTCTGTAAATTCCTCCGGAAGAATTGATACAAGCGTAGGCATTTCCTGTACCTGTAAGTGCCTTGGTTTTCAGAATTCCATTGGCATCGGCAACTACGATCTTATCTGTGCTTACAGAACTTGTATAGGCAGCAGTATTAACTGCCCTGATTTTTACACCGCCAGATCCTACATCCAATGTTTCGGTTGGTTTGGCAGCTGCTTCTGTTCCTGTAATACCAATTCCGACTTTACCATTTCTCAAAATCGTCAATGCATTATTCCTTGTAGAGCTTCCGTTACCAACTTGAAAAAGCGGACTGTCGTCCATGCTAAGTACTAAATCACCTGACGCATGACTACTTGTAATAATGGCATTTTGATAACCTACAATAGTTTCCCAAGGCGTTGCTGCGTTATTGAAAATACCTGTGATTGTTGTTCCGTAGCCAATTGCTTGATTCTGTTGTCCAAAAGTTGTAGTGCTGGATTCAGAATTAATATTGCTATTTCCAAAGGATACTGAGAAATCTCCTGTTATATTATTCACTATTCCAAATGATGTTGAGCCAATACCAGAAACTGTATTTCTTGAACCAAAAGAAGTTGAGTTGATACCAGAAACTGTATTTCTTGAACCAAAAGCTGTAGAATTAATACCACTAGCTGTATTATTTGCCGCTCCTGCTACCGCATTGTTTATACCAAAAGCTGCAGAACCATCGCCAGAAGCCACGTTAACTGCTCCAAAAGCCACCGAATTGGCACCGGCAACACCAGTGTGTCCGTTACCGCCTCGCACTGCTCCTTGCACATCTAAAGCCACACCGCTGCCTACTACATTTTTTCCTATGGCAACACTTCCTGTTTGATAAATGTTATCCGTGTTTGAGGTTGATTCTGTAGTGGTTGTCTGTATTCTCCAGGGTTCTGTACTTCCTATTTTCACCCAGGATGATCCATCAAAATAATAATAACCGATTGCAGAGATATTCGCTCTTTGACCAACTACATCTCCTCCTGTAATATCTGTAATATAAACTAAAGCACCTTTTTGATTGACGGTATATAGAGTATTGCCCTTGGCTGTTAGTTCTGCTCTTGTCAATCTGGGAGCTTGTAAGCCTGTAATATCGGTTGGTAATAAATTTCCTAAAGAATCCTTCTTACCGTTGACATCTAATGAGGATTTTGGGTTGGCAGTATTGATACCTATCTGTGAATAGGTAAATGTAGATATAGACATAGCTGCTGCAAGTACAAATGATTTTGTAATGTTTTTTCTCATTTTTGTTGTTGTTTTTAATTTAATTTTTTTCTTAATAAAATTGAGTGCAATTCTACAATAATGAATCTTAACATAAAGAAAAGTAACATACCCATTAGCTACCTATTGTTTTTAATGCATTGATATATAGGTGTTTATTTGTGATTGTTGAAAAAAGTGTTGCAAACTGCGAGCAGCAATTCGGAGAAATCAAAGACGTTGAGCCTTTCGTATTAGGGGATAATATACAAGCTTAAGGTTTTTTTTAAATAAATCAGAATGCCTCAAATTTAATTAAGACATTTTATTGGATTTGTTCTGTGCTTTTTTAGGAGAAGGAAAGGCGAATTCTGATATGTCCGTAGCTGAAAAACTGAAGAAAAGCAAACCGCGAAACTTTTATACCATATCAATACGCCAATTTTATATATTTGCTTTGAAAATGATATAACAGATATGGTAAATAATCAACTGATTCTTGATAAATTTGGTTTTTTGGGAGAAGAATTTTTAAATGAATTTCATGCTAATGCGATTATTACTGATATAAAATCAAAAACAGAAATTATAAGAGAAGGGCAAAAGAATAAATATGTCCCGTTTCTTATGAAAGGCTCCATAAAAGTTTTTACTCTGAATGATGGGAGAGAGCTTATCTATTATTATATAAGGCCTAATGACAGCTGTCTTATGACCTTTTCTTCTATTTTTACTGATTATACAAGCAGAATCTATGCGGTTGCCGAAGAAGAATGTGAAGTTATCCTGATTCCGGTTTCTGTTATACATATTTGGCTGATCCGGTTTCCGGAGATCAACAGGATATTTTATCATGAATATGACAAACGCTTCTCAGATGTTATGCATATGGTAAATGATGCCGTATTTCACAGGCTTGATAAAAGAGTTTTAAACTATATTAAACAGCAGGTATCAGTTACAGGAAATAATCCTTTAAAAATTACCCATCGTGAAATTGCCAGTAACCTGGGGACCTCAAGGGAAGTTGTGAGCCGGGTGTTAAAAAAGATTGAAAATGAAGGCGAAATTATCCAGACCAAAGAAGGAATTAAAATCCCTGTAAATGAAAATGTTAGACTAATCTAATATATGATGTTTTAATTATTTTGTATTTATCATTGATAAAAACAATTTTTATGGTGACTTTTATCACGTACTTATGAATCTATAACTCAATAAGTTTGTCATATCGTAATTTAATTCAAATTGTATATGACAAAAACTCTCTTATTTTTGTCGGTACTGGCTTCAGGTCTTGCTTCAGCGCAGGAAGATCTGCTGAAAGATATTGACACCCTCAAAACAACTACAGAAAATTCACAGCCCGCCTTTAAAGCCTTACAGATTGTTACGGGACAATCCACAAAACTCTCTGCTAAAAATGAGTGGTATATTGTTGTGGCCCACCGTTTCGGAGATATAAGCACCGGGTTTAAAAACTTTTTCGGGCTAGATGATGCTTCCACCAAATTAGGGGTCATTTATGGTGTTACGGACAATGTTTCAGTCAGCCTTTCCAGGGAAACCAATATGAAAACATTCGAAGGTGCTGTAAAATACAAGTTCGTAAAGCAAACAGAAAATTTTCCGGCAGATATTGTAGGCTATAACGTAATGGCTTTAAATACAGACCTGGATAAAGACAATTATCCGCACCTTAAATTTGGCGACAGGCTTTCTTATCTTACCCAGGCTTTAATCTCCAGGAGGTTCAATGATAAGTTTTCTTTGCAGCTGTCTCCTTCATACATCCATAAAAACCTTTATGATCCGGCTATTGAAGATAAAAACCAATTTCTGACCGGCTTAGGAGGCCGCTATAAAATTTCCAGAAGAATTTCTGTAAATGCAGAATATTTTGTGAATTTCGATAATCACAGTTTCTATAAAAATCCTCTTTCATTGGGGATGGATATAGAAACCGGAGGACATGTTTTCCAGCTTTTATTCACGAATTCCCAGATCAATTCAGACATAGGATATCTCTCCAATGCGGTAGGAAAATGGGGAAAAGGACAGATTTTCTTTGGGTTTAACCTTTACAGAGTTTTTTAAGATGAAAAAGATAATATGCATATTAACAGGCTTTGTCCTTCTTATTTCCTGTGAAAGCAGAACCTATGAAGAAATTTCAGACCATACACCCATTACAGAACAGGTAAAATATACGAAGGATATAAAACCTATTATTGATGCCAATTGCATTGTATGCCATTCTCCCGGAGGAGCTGCTTCTTTCCAGCCGTGGACAAACTATAATCAGGTAAAAAATAATATAGATAATATCCTGGACAGAATTCAGAGAGCCAATGGAGATCCGGAAAAAATGCCCCAGGGCGGAGCATTATCCCAGGCACAGATTAACACCTTCCTCAAATGGAAAGCCGATGGGCTTGCCGAAAATTAAAAAATATCCGATATGAAAAAATTAGTATTAATAAGTAGTATACTGTTTTTCGCAGGCTCTGTTTCAGCCCAGAAATACAGTTCCAAAACAGGCAGCGTATCTTTCGAGGCATCCGTACCGCTGTTCGAAGATGTGTATGCTAAAGATGATAGTAATGTTGTTGTTCTGAATACGGATAACGGTGAGATGGCTTCAGTTTCTGTAGTGAAGAACTTTCATTTTAAAACCAAATTAATGGAAGAACACTTCAATGAAAGTTATGCGGAAACAGCAAAATATCCTAAGGCGACCTTTAAAGGTAAGATCGTCAATTTTGACAAAACAAAACTTACAGCCTCACCGCAGAAATATACCGTTCAGGGAACCCTTAATTTCCACGGAGTAGATAAGGCTGTTTCTTCCGCAGCTGCCGTTTATACCAAAGACGGAAAAATCTATATGCAGGGAAGCTTTGTGGCAAAACCTGCCGATCACAAAGTAACCATACCGAAAATGGTAACCAAAAAGATCGCGGAAAGTGTAAATGTAGAATACAACTATGTAATGACAAAGCAATGAAAAAGATCATCTTCATCATAAGTATTTTCCTGTGCCTTTCTACTATGCATGCACAGGAAAAAGTAAAATCAATATTTGATATTGCCAGAAGCGGAACCGTAACCGAAGTAAAAGATCTTATGAAACAGGACCCGGATATCATCAACAAAACCAATGAAAATGGCTTTTCACCCCTCATCCTTTCATGTTACAGAGGAAATACAGAAGTGGCTGATTTTTTGATGGATAAAGTAAAAGACATCAATTATAATTCTTCAATGGGAACTGCGCTTATGGCAGTTGTTTATAAAGGTGATTTAAAGCTGGCTCAGGAGCTGTTGGATCATCAGTCAGATATCAACACAGCAGATTCTCAGGGAACCACACCGCTTATTTTTGCTTCCAAACTGGGAAATATAGAAATGGTTAAGCTTCTTGTGAAATATAAAGCCAATAAAAGCTTAAAAGACAAACAGGGAAATACAGCTTTCGAATATGCTGTTTTATCAAAAAATTCAGAACTGATCAACCAACTAAAAAATTAACATATGAAAAACATTGTACTCTTTTCTTTTTTATTAACAGGCTTTTTGGGCATTTCGCAGCAAAAAACCACAGGTGACGTACCATTATCCCCCAATAACGGGATCACTGCAAATTTTACTCTGGATAATGCAACATCTAAAGTAACTTTGGTTTTAAAAGGTCCGTCTGACAGATGGTTTGGTCTAGGGATTGGCGTTAGCGCAGGATTTAGCATGTCAGCAGGAGATGCTGTAGTTTATTCTGCCGTTACCACCCCAAAACTAACGGACAGGAATTTTACAGGAACAATGCAGCCTCCATTAGACAGTTCACAGGACTGGACTATAGTGAGTGATGCTGTTGCCGGTTCCATAAGAACACTTACTTTAACGAGAGCTTTGACGAATTCAGATACTAATGATTATCAAATGCCTTATGCCACCACGAATTCCATCAGTTTTGCCGGACCAAGACCGGCTACTGCAACCACAACAGTAGCCCCTCATGGAGGAACCGCTAATGTAGGATATGCTACTGCATCTTTTACCACAGTATTGGGAGTGAATGAGACGGAGGCAGCAAGTAAGAAAGTTGTTCTTTATCCAAATCCTGCCAAAGAAACCGTAAGCATAAAAAATATGGATAAGGTAAAAGCCATTGATATTTATGAATCTGCCGGAAGAAAAGTAAGATCCGTAAAACCTGAAGGAGAAAACATCAATGTCAGAGATCTGAAGCCTGGAATTTATTATTTTGAGATCACTCTGAAAGACGGAAACCTGTCTTATGAAAAACTGATCAAAGAATAATAGGATATAAATATTATAAAATAGTCTTTTAAATACCTCTGATGTCAGAGGTATTTTTTTATGTATGAATTTAAAGCCTGACTAGAAAGGATATTCTAAAAATTGATCTGTTTTAATATACTTTTAATCTCATAAACTTTTACGTGAATAATATAGGCCGTAACTTTGCCAAAAAATTGAAAATGAAGCGAGGAATACAAATTTTGCTGCTGTTTTTTTCTTTGGCCATCTGTGCCCAGCAGACAAATATTGATACAGCTCAGGTAGTCATTTCAGGCCGTACGAATAATACGGAAGCCCAGACGAAACCTTATGTGATTATGATATCTACAGATGGGTTCCGTTACGACTATGCTAAAAAATACAATGCAGAAAATCTTTTGAGACTGGCGGCAGGAGGAGTTCAGGCGCAAGCTATGATCCCAAGTTATCCAAGTATTACTTTTCCCAATCACTGGAGCCTGATTACCGGACTTTACCCATCCCATCACGGGCTGATCGATAATTTTTTCTACGACTATAAAAGAAAAGAGGCCTATGCCATGAACAATAAGAAGAATGCTGAAGAGGGAACCTGGTACGGTGGAACTCCGCTTTGGGCTCTGGCTGAAAAGCAGGGGGTAGTTTCAGCTTCCCTGATGTGGGTAGGTTCTGCAAGCAATGCGGGAGGAATGAGACCTTCCTATTATTATCCGTACCATGAAAAATTTAAGCCCTCCGAAAAAGTAGAGAAAGTTATTAACTGGCTTAAACTGCCTGAAGAAAAAAGACCGCATTTTATATCCCTGTACTTCCCGGAAGTGGATGGAAGCGGACATCATTACGGACCGGACAGCCCGGAAACGGAAAATGCAGTTCATTTGGTTGATAATGCAATTGGAGAACTTGTTCAGAAAGTCAATGACCTTGGACTGAAAAATGTAAACTTTATTTTTGTTTCCGATCATGGAATGATAAAGGTAGATGGAGGAGCGCCGCTGGAAATTCCTGCCATGCTTTTGGATAAAAACAGGTTTGATTTTTACAATTCCCAGACCCTGCTCAGAGTATATGTTAAAAATCCGGCTGAGGTTAAAGCTGTTTATAAAGAGCTGAAATCCAATAAAACAAATGATTACGAAGTATATCTGGATAAAAAACTGCCTAAATATCTGCATTTTGCGACAAGAGATGACCGATATGACAGGATCGGGCAAATCCTTCTTATTCCAAAAGCTCCGAAAATATTTCTGGAAAAGGATAAGAAAACATCCGTAGGAAAACACGGCTATAACCCGAAAATAGTTCCCGAAATGAAAGCCACATTCTATGCCTGGGGACCTGAATTCAAAAACAATCTGGTTATAGATGAATTTGCTAACATTAACGTTTATCCTCTGGTTGCTGAAATCTTAGGGTTGAAAATCGATCAGCCCATTGATGGAAAACTGAAGGTTTTAAAAGAAACTTTGAAGGAGAAAAAATAAATTTGGTTTAAAAATAAAATGTTTCGGCGCACCGCAGGTGCGCCGAAACATTTTTATAATAGAAGGATCAAATGCATTAAGATTGGAATACATTAGAAAACTCCTTGGCAAAATCCTCTAATTTAGTTTTACCGTCAACCGGAGATCCGTGCTCAATAAAATCCTTCTGAACAACACCGGTTCTCATTCCTCTTCCCATTTCAACATAAAGTTCAGCCATTTCTTTTGGAAGACCGGCCTGTGACATTCCCTCAAAAGATTGCTCATCTGTAAATTCCACCCACGGCAATCCCGGGTTCCCCGTAGCGTTGCCTAAAACTTTTGCAAAATCTGCAGGTGTACGCGAATCGCTTACAATATAACGGATATTTTTACCTGTTGTGGTTTTTACCAGCTCTTCAGCAGCAGCTTTGGCAATATCAACCGGATGTACTAATGGAATATGTATATTGTCAGGGTAATTTCCTCCAAGAATTCCTGAATTTTTAATTAGCGGAATATCATTGAAGAAATTGATGTAGAAATAACCTGCCCTTAAAAAAGTTACCGAAGTATTTTCAAGCTCACCATACAGTTTTTCAATATGATGCAGTCCTTTGATCGGACCGTTTTCAACAGGAGAGTCAGCTCCTACACTGCTTAACATAACAACTCTTTTTACGTTTGCCTTTGCAATAGCTTCAGCGTAATTTTTCCCTGCATTAGCTGTATTCTCAACAATATTGGTTTCGCCCATAATTGGCGGTGTCATTGCAAATACCGCATCTGAACCTTCAAATGTATTAGTTAAAAAATTGACATCAGTAATAGAACCGATAGCAGCCTTTGCCCCCAGAGATTCAATCTCACTTTTTCTGGTTTCACTGCTGCTGATAACCGTAATATCATGGCCTTCTGCAATTAATTGTTCTGCTAACGGCTTTGCTGTATTCCCTAAAGAACCTGTTACAATAATTTTCATAGTAAATGTTGTTTATTTCCTGATACAAAGTTATATTTGCACTTACTTTTATACAAGTACTTACCCTAAAGTATGTATTATGACAGCCATTAAAGAAACTTCCACCATCCAGCAAAACAGGAAAAGCATATTAGAGCAGTGCCCTGTAATGTATGTAATGGAAAAAATAGGTGGTTTTTGGAAGCCCATTATCCTGTTTAATCTTTCAACAGGAGAGAAAAGGTACAGCGAATTGAAAAGAGCCATCCCGGAAGTAACGGAAAAAATGCTCATCCAGCATCTTAAGCAATTGGAAGCGGATGGGTTGATTATCAGGACTGCAAAACCCGTGGTTCCGCCACATGTTACTTATGAACTGAGTAAAGCAGGCCTCAAATTAGCTCCGGTAATTGATGCAATGGCAGAGTGGGCCTTTCAGGATATGAAAAAAATGTATTAATATAAAAAAGACTGCCCGAAAGAGCAGCCTTTATGTTTTAAAATGTACAGAGAATTACAAAGACTGCATATCTATAACGAAACGGTATTTTACATCGCTCTTAAGCATTCTTTCATAAGCATGGTTGATATCTCCCATTTTGATCAGTTCAATATCTGAAACAATATTATGCTTTCCGCAGAAATCCAGTAATTCCTGTGTTTCGGCAATACCACCAATTAGAGATCCTGCAACAGAACGGCGCTGGAAGATCATTGGTCTTGTACTTACCTCAGTTTCCTGGAACTCACCTACAAATCCTACAAGAACTAAAGTCCCGTTCAGGGTAAGCGTCTGCATATAAGGATTGATATCGTGCTCATAAGGAACCGTATCAATGATAAGATCAAATTTTCCTTTTACATGATCCATCTGTGAATCATCGGTAGAAATAACAACGTGATCCGCGCCAAGCTGTTTGGCATCATCCGTTTTTCCCGGAGTTCTTGAGAATAAAGTCACTTCTGCGCCTAATCCTTTTGCTAATTTGATCGCCATATGTCCTAATCCGCCTAATCCTACAACTGCAACTTTGGAATCTGGCCCTACATTCCAGTGTCTCAATGGAGACCATGTAGTAATACCTGCACACAGAAGTGGTGCTACTGCAGCCAGATCCAGGTTTTCAGGTACGCTTAAAACAAAATGTTCATCCACAACTACCTTCTGGGAATATCCACCAAAAGTATGACCGCCTAAATGTTTATCTTGCCCGTTATAGGTTCCTGTAAACCCATTCAGGCAGTATTGCTCCAGATCTTCTTTACAGCTGTTGCAATGCCCGCATGAATCTACCATACATCCCACAGCGGCAAGATCACCCACTTTAAATTTGGAAACTTCACTTCCCACATTGGTAATTCTTCCTACAATTTCATGCCCCGGAACTACAGGATACAAAGATCCGCCCCAGTCATTTCTTGCCGTATGAAGATCAGAGTGGCAGACTCCGCAGTATAGGATTTCAATTTCCACATCTTTTGAAGTTACTTCTCTTCTTTCAATACTTATTTCTTTCAGGTCTGCCGTGGTAGACTCAGCCCCGTAGGCTTTTACTGTGATTGTGCTCATTGGTTTATTTAATTTAATTAAGTTCAGTTATAAATTGCTGTATTCTTCATCACTTACAGGCTCCAGCCATTCCACAATACCGTTTTGAGTATTCGGATTAATGGCAATATGCGTGAATTCACTATCGGCAGATGCTCCATGCCAGTGGATAACACCCGGAAGGATATTCACCACATCTCCCGGACGTAAAACCTGTGCAGGTTTTCCTTTCTCCTGATAAACTCCCGTCCCTGAAGTTACGATTAAAATCTGGCCACCTCCATGAAAGTGCCAGTTATTTCTGCAGCCAGGTTCAAAAATAACATTTCCGATCTGGTAGTTCAGCTCATCCTCGTTAGATTTCAAAATCTGAACCCAGGCTGTTCCTCCGGAAAAATAAGCTTCAGGAGCTTTTTCCCCTTTTGAAAAAATAGGTGTATTCCATGTTTCCATAATGATTACAAAAGTCGATACTTTTAAATAAACACCACTTATACAGATTACCGAAATACTTACCAATTTTACAGACACTATAAAAAAGGTCGCAGGAAAATGGTAATTTTGAATAAGCTTAAAAAGACAGTCAATGGAAGATCAGGAAGTTGAAAAAGTAAACAGCGTTTCAGATTACAATAAAATGGTGAATCATGAAACCCTGCATCCGCTGGTAAGTGTGGTAGATTTTGCAAAATCTGATCCCATCTGCCAATATAAAAGAACCTATACCTTTTATACCGTTTTTCTGAAAGATGTGATCTGCGGTGATATGCATTACGGAAAACACAGCTACGACTATCAGGAAGGAACGCTGGTTTTTATTGCTCCCGGACAGGTAAGCGGAGTGACGAACGACGGAAAGTTTGTGCAGCCGGGCGGATATGCTTTGCTTTTTCATCCGGATCTTATCAAAGGAACCAATCTTGGCAAAAATATCAAAGATTACAGCTTCTTTTCCTATGACGTACACGAGGCATTGCACCTTTCGGAAAAAGAAAGAGAAATTGTACTGGAATGTTTTAAGAATATAAAGCTTGAACTTGAACAGTCTATCGATAAACACAGCAAATCGCTAATTGTAAACAATATTGAATTGTTTTTAAATTACTGTATGCGTTTCTACGACCGTCAGTTTATTACAAGAGACCATGTAAATCAGGGCGTTATCGGGAAATTTGAAAATCTGGTGGATGATTATTTAAAATCTGACAACCCCAAAAATATTGGTTTCCCGATGGTTAACTATTTTGCAGAAAAACTGAACCTGTCTGCCAATTATTTCGGTGATTTGATCAAAAAAGAATTAGGAGTTTCCGCTCAGGAATTTATTCATAATAAGCTGATTGATGTTGCCAAAGAACAGATCCTGAATCCGTCAAAATCAATCAGTGAGATTTCCTATGACCTTGGGTTTAAATATCCCCAGCATTTTACAAGATTATTCAAAACTAAAGTAGGAGTTTCCCCGAGCGAATATAAAACTCTAAACTGATCATTTAAAAACACAAATAATACTAATGTTCTTCACAAATATCACAACTTTTTATTTGTGAAAATTAGTGTTAAAAATTAGTGACATTCGTGTTTAAACTTACTGTATTTTTAGCAAAGAAAATTTCCTTATTTCAAAAAACTGAATTAATTTTAATAGATAAAATTTTTCAAAGTTTTTAAAATGACTGTTGAGCAGACCACAACCCACATTTTTCAGACTTCTTTCGGGAAAGTTATTGCACTAAAAAACAGAGGCGTTATTAAAGCCCAAAGTATCCGGTATGCCCGTTCTGAAAGATTTCAGAAACCTGTTGCAGAACAGCCTTCTTCAGAAATTATTTTCCCGGATAAAATTCCTGTTTGCCCGCAGGCTATCAGTCCGCTGGCTGAAAAAATGATTGGTCCCACTCATATTGAAAATTTTGAACCGGATGAATCAACACAATATCTCTCGGTTTTCCGTCCTGACAGCTTTACAGAAAATGAAAAGCTTCCAGTTGTAGTCTGGATTCACGGTGGTTCCCATGAGATAGGATGTGGTGACCTTCCTACCTCTGATCCCAGCGACTGGGTAAGGGAACAACAGATTATTGTGGTTGCTGTATCTTACAGGCTTGGACTTTTCGGTTTTCTGGGAGGCGGTGAAATACCACCAAATTTAGGACTGTTTGATATAATAGAGGCATTAAAATGGATCAGGAATTATATTTCAGAATTTGGAGGTGATGCAGGGAATATTATCCTTTTAGGCCAGTCTTCGGGTGGTGATGCCATTGCCCATCTTATGATTTCCGAAGGTGTTGAGGGCTTGTTTCAAAGAGTGATTATCCAGAGTGCGCCATTAGGATTACGTCATAAAAGGCAGAAAATGTCTGCGGAATTTCTCAAAAAAACAGAGGGGCTTAAAACCGAAACCGATGTTTTTAAAATGATGGAGGAATACAAAAAATATGTGCCGTCTGTCATAAAATATGGTTTGAAAGCTGCCATGCCTTTTGGTATTCAGTATGGCTATCCACCTTTATGCAGGGAAGAAGAATCTATAGAAAAATGGAAGGGAAATGCCAAAAAATATGATGTACTGATCGGACTTAATAATAATGAAACAGCATTCTATCTTAAAACCTCAGACGCATTGAATAAATATTTTGGAAAAGGTCTTGGATTAAAAATCATGGATAAAACAGTTGAAAAAACTACGGAGCTCATCTATGGAATTCCTGCAAAAATTTTCGCTGAAAATTATGCAAAAGCAGGAGGAAATGTTTATCTGTTCAGAATTCATTCAGGATCAGAAAGCAGCCGTATCGGGGCACCGCATTGTATTGATCTTCCTTTGATTTTCGGAAATGAATCTGCCTGGAAATCCTCAGAGATGCTGAAAGATATTCCGTGGGAATATATCAATGAAAATGGAAAGAAATTAAGAGCAATCTGGGCCGAATTTGCCAGAACAGGAAATATTTCTGATGATTCGGAAAAGCCGGACATTTTAAAAATCCGGAAAATAAGCTTTTAAAAAGCAGATGCCCAAAATATAGAAAGTTATTCAGGAATCCAGACGCTTACATTTCCTGCAGGAACCGGAAAATTTCCCCAGCCGTTTTCATCAATCATTACAGTTTCCTCAAACCTTTTAAGTAAATCTTTAAAATTTTTGCCAGCATGCTGTTTCCCCATTTCCATAGGCTTGTTGTAAGCCTCTTTATTGCTTAAAACCACAGCGCATCCGGAATGCGCATCATCTCCTTCACGTGTCCAGCCTAAGCAGTTGGCATCTTCAAAATAATCCCGCTGGTTTCCGTAAGCATGATCTTTTCTGGCTTTAAGGAGTTCTTCAATGCCATCCACCTTCTCAAGGAAAATTTCCTGATCATTTCCATCTCCGCCTTTATCAACATACCGGGCACCATACAGATCCGGGTAAAATACACATGGATAACCATTTTCACGGAGCAAAATAAGTGCATATGCCAGCGGTTTAAACCATAATTCTACCGGAGCTTCAAGATCCTGGAGAGGCTGCGTATCATGGTTGTCTACAAGGCTTACGGAATGCATTGGATCAGCCTGGGTAAGAGTCTGGTCAAAAATTCTCCGGAGATCATAGGAATCTCCCTCCCTTGAAGCAGTATGGAAATTATTCTGCAACGAGCTGTCAAAAAGACTCATGCATCCTTCCGTAACCTCAATATATTTCTGAAGAAGATTCAGCTGTCCGGGAGCCCAGTATTCTCCCACCGCAAAAATGTTTTTTCCTGAATTGGAACGGAGCATGGTGAGCCATTCCTTATAAAAATCAAATGAGATATGCTTTAAGGCATCGAGCCTTACTCCATCAAAATCGCTCAGGCTGAAATACCATTCTGCCCAGCTGTTTAATTCTTCCCGTACAAAAGGGTTACGGTGCTCAATGTCGTTATACATCAGGTAATCATAATTCCCTTTTTCATCATCAATCATTTCTTCCCAGTCGTTTCCGTATTCGGACTGGATCTTAAAAATGTGTGAATCCATTCCTTCAGCATAATCCACGCCGCTGAAACAGGTGAAATTCCATTCAAAATCAGAATATTTTTTTTCTCTTCCGGGAAATGTGAATTGGGTATAGGATTCTATCTCAATGACATCGGAAATCACTTTTTCCCTGTTGTTTTCGTCTACTTTTACAGCTTTAAACTTTTCCAGTTCGTCACCGCCTGCCTTATGTCCCAAAACAATGTCCACTATAACTTCAATATTCTGTTTTTTTAAAGCTTTAATGGTATTTAAGTAATCATCCTTACTCCCGTATTTGGTAGGAATACTTCCTTTCTGGTCAAATTCTCCGAGATCGTACAGATCATAAGCATCGTAACCTACCGAGTAACCGCCATTTGCCCCTTTATAAGCAGGAGGAAACCATACCGAAGTGATTCCTAATTCTGCCAGGTGGGCAGCCTCCTTTTCTGCTTCTTTCCATAGTGTTCCGTTTCCTTCAGAATACCAGTGGAAAAATTGAATCATCGTTGCATTCATAGGCTGTAATTTGGTTGATTTTCTACAAGATAGTGAAAATTTTCCACCCGTCAGCGTTCAAATTCTTCAAACGGAATTTTTAGTTGAATGGAAACCTGTTTTTTTTCTTCGGTGTTGAGGTGGGAGAGAGAAAGTCCCAATAATCTTACAGGTTTGTCAAAAGGCCTGAGTTCCCAAAGTCTTTTCCCGGTATTGAAGTACTGTTCGGCGGAAGTAAAGTATTCTTCCTTTGTGAAGCTTCTGGTATAAAGAGAAAAATCTTTATATTTAATTTTTAAGGTTAAAGCCCTGCCCAGAATATTATTCTTTTGTAATCTCTGATGAAGTTCTTTGCTCAGGTGTTCCAGTTTTTCGTTGATTGCCTGGTCATCAAAAAGATCCTCAAAGAAAGTTCTTTCCACAGCAACACTCTTCTGGATCCGGTGAGGTTTTACCTCAGAATTATGAATACCGCGAACAACATGGTAATAATAGCTCCCGGACTTTCCAAAAAGCCTTACAAGTTCTTCAATGGTCTTTTTCTTTAAATCTTTTCCTTTATAAATTCCTAAACTAAACATTTTGTTAGCCGTAACTTTTCCTACACCGTAAAATTTTTCAACCGGAAGCTCTTCAAGAAAGCCTTCAATTCTGTCAGGGTGAATGGTTTTCTGGCCATTTGGTTTATTGATATCGGAAGCTACTTTTGCCAGGAATTTATTTACTGAAATCCCTGCAGAAGCAGTTAATCCGGTTTGCTCAAATATTTTCTGACGGATTTCTTTGGCAATCTGGTTGGCAGATTCTATGTCTTTCTTATTTTCGGTAACGTCAAGATAAGCTTCGTCTAAAGAAAGAGGTTCTACAAGATCAGTGTATTCGTGAAAAATTTCACGGATCTGTCTTGATATTTCTTTATACCGGGCAAAGCGGGGCGGAACAAAAATAATATGCGGGCATTTTTCCTTAGCTGTTTTACTGGGCATTGCCGAACGTACGCCATATTTTCTTGCTTCATAGCTTGCTGCCGAAACCACACCCCGGTGTTCTCCTCCTACAGCAATGGGTTTCCCCTTAAGCGAGGGATTGTCATGCTGTTCCACAGAAGCGTAAAACGCATCCATATCAACATGAATAATCTTGCGGATGGGAAAAGAAGAATCCATACCGCAAAGATATGGATTCCTTTATTTTGAATTGAATTCTGATTATGTTTTCATTCTCATGGTAACGAGTAAGGATTCAAATCCTGCTTTTTCATAAGCTTTTACAGCAGATTCATTTTGAGCATAAACATCGAGTCTTATTTCGGAAATATCTCTGGACTTTGCCCAGCTGATTAATCCATCAAGGATCAGTTTATTGATTCCTTTTCCTCTGTGCTCAGGTTTTACATACATAAATCCCAGATAAGCATACTGCTCAAAATTGGAATAGTTATTTGCCGGTTTTCTGATGAGTGCATAACCGGAAGCTATGATTTCGTTATTTTCTTCAACGACAAGTACGAAGGCTTCGTCAGATTTTATCAGGTGAAGCAGATCATAGTAATGAATTTCTCCGGCTATAAGAGTGCTGTTAAATGGTCTTTCAGCAGAAACAATTCCCTGTTCAAATTCTAAAAGAACTTTATGATCTTGTTCTGTAGCTTCCCGGACAATCATTATTGTAAAAGACGGTTGATGGTTTCCTGGATTTCCGGGTCCTCAGGGGAGATTGCATAATATTTTGCAATAGAGGATTTCTGGTCTATGACCATATATCTTGGAATCCAGTTGAGGTCGATATAGTTGTTGAAATCATTTTTCCAGCCGGAAGCAAACCAGTAATTATCCTTATCCTTCATATTGAATCTGTCAAGACTCTTGTCAAAACCTTCTTTGGATCTTTCCAGTGAGAGGAATACGAAATCTATATTCGGATTGTTTTTTTCAAGTTCTTCGGCTTTTGGAAGGGCTTTTAAACAGTCTCTGCACCATCCTGCCCAGAAATCGATCACCAGAACTTTTCCTTTGTGGGAATCAAGAATCTGCTGAATGGTAACGTTCTTTCCTTCTTCATCTTCCAGTTTCTGCGTCAAAGCTTCTTTGGAGAAACTTGTTTTGAGTACTTTCGGCTGCTGTTGTGAATAGCCCAGTCCGAAAACACTTATCATAAAAATTAATGCTAACTTTTTCATTTTTTCAATTTCATAGATACAAATCTAAACAATGAAACGCAATTTATAATTGATTTCTTATGAATTAGGAAAAATTTATGAGATTGAAAATTTCTATAAATGCCTACTGATAGTTTTTGACCAGGCCTTTTACTACGGCAATGACATTCGGCATGGCTTTATTCGCAGCATTCAGAACTTCTTCATGGGAAACGGAAAGTGCAATATCCGGTCCGCCAAGGTCTGTGATAACGGAAATGCAGAAAACATCCATATTCATATGTCTGGCAACAATAACTTCAGGAACAGTGCTCATTCCTACCATATCACCACCAATGGCTTTAATCATGCCATATTCTGCTGGCGTTTCAAAAGTTGGGCCCTGTAAAGCCACATAAACTCCCTGGTAAATGTTAATATTGTTCTCAGCGGCAGCCTTCTCGGCGGTTTCGATCATTTTTTTGTTATAAGGTTCACTCATATCCACAAAACGCGGTCCGAATGATTCAATATTTTTACCCCGAAGCGGATGTTCAGGCATCATATTGATATGATCTTTTAAAATAATAATATCTGCAATACCGTAAGTTTGATTTATACCACCAGAAGCATTGGAAAGGATAAGATTTTTAATTCCCAGAAGATGAAAAACCCTGATCGGGAAAGTTACCGTTTCCATGGAATGGCCTTCATAATAATGAAAACGCCCGCTCATCATCAGAACTTTTTTACCCTCCAGAATTCCGTAAATTAATTTTCCTCCATGCCCGACAACAGTGGTCTGGGGAAAATTAGGAATTTCAGAATATTCCAAAACATGAATAGCTTCCACTTCATCCTGCAGTTTTCCCAGGCCGGAGCCTAAAACAACGGCAAAATCCGGAACTTCTTTGATGGTATTTTTGATGAAATCAGCAGTCTGCTTAATTTTTTCTAACATAATCTAAGATGATTTGGTTGAATTCTTCCTTTTTATCAATGATAACATTAATAGGCCAGTAGTAAACAATTTCTCTAAGATAGTCAAAAGTTTTCAGACGTACATAATCTTTCTCTGTGGTAAGAATCAGCTTATATTCGCCTAGTTTTTTATATTCAGCAGTGATTTTTTTAATGTCGTCATCTGTAAAATTATGATGATCCCTGAATTTTAAATGCTTAACCCGTTGTGAAAATTTTGCCAGATGCTCAAGAAGCGGTTTAGGGTTGGCAATTCCTGTGATGAGAAGGATGTCGTAATAGTTCAGGTTATTGTCCGGAAGCATCTTGTCTTTTCCGTACACGTTTTCATCATAACCGATGGATGAAAAGAATACTTTCTGGTTATGGGACGGCCTGATCCTTGAAATATAGTAGCGTTTGGTTTCTTCGGTAAGTTCATCAGGGCATTTGCTGACCATGATGATATTGGCTCTTTTGGAGCCGTTTCTGGATTCTCTTAAATCTCCGGCAGGCAGAAGGTGATCTTTAAAATAAGGATCATTAAAATCCGTCATCAGAATATTGAATCCTGCTTTGATGGCTCTGTGCTGCAGGGCATCATCCAAAACAAGAACATCAAGATCCATATCTTCAATCACTTTTTTGGCTCCGGGAACTCTTTCTTCTGAAACGGCAATAACGAAACGGTTTTTGAAGCGCTCAAAAAGCTGCATGGCTTCATCACCTACAATTTTATAGTTGCTTTCATAATTCGTTACTTCGTAGCCTTTCGTCAACCTTCCGTAACCGCGTGAAAGAACTCCCGTCCTGTAATGTTTGGACAGGTATTGGGCAAGATACATCACCATTGGTGATTTTCCGCTTCCGCCCACAGAAAGGTTACCGACATTGATTATCGGAGTCTTGAACTTTGTCGTTTTAAAAACGCCCAGATCATACATTGTGTTCCGGATACCCGTTACCAAATGATAACCGAGGGAAAAAGGATAAAGGTACCATCTTTTCATACGTTTGCAAAAATAGGAATTTTCACAAGGATTCTGAGCAATATTCTCAAAGACTTTTCAACAAATATTTCATTAAATTAAAGTATTTTTGTAGAGTTATTTATCATACATTGAGATACTTTATTGAATTTTCTTACAACGGGAAAAATTATTTCGGTTATCAGATACAGCCGGATGCCATTTCTGTGCAGGAAGAGCTGGAAAAAGCCCTTTCTACTATACTGAGGGAAGAAATTAAAACAACAGGAGCCGGAAGAACGGATACAGGCGTTCATGCCAGAAAAATATTTGCCCATTTCGATACGGAGCATGCTGTGGCGGAAATGAATTTAGCTTATAAATTGAATAGTTTCCTGCCACCTGATATTGCTGTAAAAAGGATCTTTCCAGTGAAAGAGGATTTTCATGCCCGTTTTGATGCTACCTACAGAACGTACGAGTATTATATTTCCCTGGCGAAAAACCCTTTCACTCAGGAATCGGCATGGCAGCACTGGAAAAGACCGCTGGATATCAGCAGGATGAATGAAGCCTGTAAAATTTTATTTGAATATGAAGATTTTACAAGTTTTGCCAAATTAAAAACCGATAATAAAACCAATATCTGCAAAATCTACAAAGCAGAGTGGGAGCAGGATGGAACAGAACTTAAGTTTACGGTTTCAGCCAACCGATTTCTCAGAAATATGGTCCGCGCTATTGTAGGGACTATGGTTGAAATCGGAAGTGGTAAAATAAAACCTGAAGATCTTCGCAAAATTATTGAAGACAAGCATCGTAATGCGGCAGGAACTTCAGCTCCGGGCCATGGATTGTTTCTTGTGGATGTAGGGTACGAATTTTAAAATTTCAGTGATTTTACGGATATCCTTTTGTTTTACAGCATTGAAAAAAATACTATTTTAGCGATCGATGACTATTCCATGAAAATTATTGCATTATTTTTCATAAAATAGGATAGTCTGGAAATGTTAAATATATAAAACACGAATTATGTTATCAATTTTTATTCTTATTGGTGCTTACAGATATTATGCGCAGCTGGCGGAAAGGTTTGGAAAAACAAAGTGGCATTATGGGATTTTAGCGATTGGTGTGTATCTTGGAACCCAACTGTTCTTTGGCTTTTCTTATGGGATTTATCAGGGACTTACAGATCCTGCTGCTGCAGAAAATGTAAATTATACAGGATTTTCCATGATTAATATTATCAGCTGGATCATTTCCATTGCGGCTGTATACGGTGTTTATCAGCTTCTTGAGAAGAAATTTGTGAAAGAACACGTCAATAAACCTTCTCTGGAAATTGAAAAAATAGGAGATAAAGATTTGTAACGGACGTCACGGTGACTGAGGCTCTCGAAGTCACCCACTTTCCCGGCCCCATCATAAAAAACTATGTGTCATGACTGAAACCGAAAAATTAGCTTTTGCCCTGAATCAGTTTGCCGGTCTTTCGGAAGATGAATTTAAACAGTCTGAAGATTTCTGGATGCCCAGAACTTATAAAAAAGGAGAATTCTATAATCTCCGCGGAACAGTCTGTACTTATTTCGGATTTATTATTGACGGTGTTTTCCGTTCTTACACTATCGAAGAAAAAACAGGTGAGGAAAAAAATGTTTTCCTGTATTCTGCGAACGGTTTTGTAGTTTCCTTTAAAAGTTTTATCAATCAGATTCCGTGTGATTATCATACCCAGGCATTGACGGATGCTTCCATTATTTATATCCGGTATACAGATTTGCTCTCACTGTACCGGAACTCGCATCAATGGGAAAAATTCGGGAGGCTTCTGGCTCAGGAGGCCTTCAATGTTACCATGACAAGAATTGAGGGTTTTCTGCTGAAATCCCCTGAAGAACGGTATTTAGACCTGATCAGGCAGCATCCTGATATTTTCAATAATGTTCCTTTATACCATATTTCTTCTTATTTAGGAATCCAGGGACCATCTCTGAGCAGAATAAGAAAAAGAATTTCAGGAAAGTAGTACGATTTTAACCGAGGTTAAAATAATCTTCATTTTATCTGCGGAACTTTGCCTCATAATTTAAAACCATAAAGATTATGAAAACAAAAACTATCGTACTGATTCATGGATTATTTGTGAATAATACAAGCTGGAAAGAATGGAAAACTTATTTTGAAGCTCAGGGATATATTGTTCACACCCCTTCCAATCCCGGACATGAAGGAGATCCGGGAAAGCTGAAAATAAATATCCCGTCAGAATTGAAAAATGTAAGTTTTGATGATACCGTCGATCGTTTAGTGAAATTTATTGATACACTTCCTGAGAAACCTGTCGTTATCGGACATTCATTTGGAGGACTGATGGTTCAGAAGCTTATTGATATGGGAAAAGCCAGTGCCGGCGTAAGCATTGATGGTGCGCCTCCAAAAAATGTAATGGCTCCTTTTTCTACTGTAAAAATAGTATGGCCTGTTGTGAATTTTTTTAAAGGAAACAGCCCGTATTTAGGAACTAAAGAATGGTACCATAAAGCTTTTTTCAATAATTATTCAAAAGCAGAAAGTGATAAGTTATATGAAACTGTTGCCGTTCCTGAAAGCCGTAAACTGGCAAGAGACCCGCTTTTCAAGTCTTCAGCAACGTTAGATTTAAAGAAACCTCATGAGCCGCTGCTTTTCATTGCCGGTTCCGACGACCATATTTTTCCTGCAGCTTTTTCAAAAAAGATAGCATCCGCTTACAAAGATGAAAACAGTATTGTGGATTTTAAGGAATTTGAAGGCAGAAGCCATTTCATCTGTGGTGAGAGAGAATGGGAAGAAGTAGCGGGATATATTCTGAACTGGCTGAAAAACCTGGCTTAATATATTCATACTATAAATGATCCTTATCTGAAATTTTCTATGACGATTTGACGAACTTCTACAGGCTGTCAAATTTTAAAGTCTTATTTTTGCATGGAATTTTAAATTCTTTCTTCAACTCGTACAATGAAAAAACAAGATACCTGGGGGATTGTTAAAAGGCTGTTCTTTATAGGAATGAAATTCCGGTCCTGGTTCATCCTTACTTTAATCATTTCCGTCTTACTGTCCATAGTTTCTACCTTTAGACCTTATCTTACCATGGAGGTGGTGGATAATGATATCACCAGGCTTAAAGATAAAGCCTTGATGATGAAGCATATCTATATGCTGGTAGGTTTGGTTTTTGCGGAAACTGTTTTAAACTTTTTCCTGGTTTACTTCTCGAATTATATTTCGCAGAACGTTATCCGCGACATCAGGGAAAGGCTGTACGCAAAGCTGATCTATTTCAGAACATCATTTTTCGACAAAACTCCTATCGGGCAGCTTGTAACCCGTGCTGTAGGAGATGTGGAAACTATTGCCACGGTTTATACGGATGGTTTCCTTATGGTTTTCGGGGATATTCTCAGAATTGTATTTGTTTTGATCATGATGTTCAGCACCAATGTACATTTGAGTTATATTACATTGGCTATCCTTCCTTTGATGGTTCTGATTACCAGGTTTTTCCAGAAAAGGCTGAAAAAAGCTTTCGGAGATGAAAGAACATGGACGGCCAACCAGAATTCTTTTGTTCAGGAAAGGCTTGCGGGAATGTCCATCATTCAGGTATTCAACAGGCAGGAAGCTGAATTTAAAAAATTTGACGATATTAATATTACCCTGAAGGGCGCTTTATTGAGAACAGTTTTTATTTTCTCTCTGTTCTTTCCCGTAGTAGAGCTTATATCTTCTTTATTTATAGGGTTTATCCTGTTCTATGGAGGATATATTACCATAAGTGCCGGGGTTGTTATTGCATTTATCCAGTATATTTCGATGCTGATCCGTCCGTTGAGACAGATTGCAGACCGTTTCAATAATATCCAGAGAGGTATTGTAGGAGCAGAAAGAGTTTTGGGTGTGATGGATGAAGATTATGCCATGCCAAATACAGGAACCGTGAAAAAGGACCATTTTGATGGCAAAATCGAATTTGAGAAGGTACATTTTGCTTACGATGATAAACAGGAAGTCCTGAAAGGAATTGATTTTAAAGTAAATCCGGGAGAAACAGTCGCTATTGTGGGGGCAACCGGTGCAGGGAAGTCTACCATTATCAGTTTGATCACAAGACTTTATGATATTAACTCAGGGAATATCAGAATCGATGATGTTGACTTAAAAGACTATGAGCTTTATAACCTGAGAAGTCATATCGGAGTGGTTCTACAGGATGTATTCCTTTTCCACGGCAGTATTTTTGAAAATCTCGCCTTTGGGGATGAAAGCATTACTCTGGAAAAAATAAAAGCAGGTGCAAAAGAAATTGAAGTAGACCAGTTTATAGAGCAGCTTCCGGGAGGGTATGATTTTGTGGTGAGCGAAAGAGGCTCTTCTATTTCTCTGGGACAGAGACAGCTGTTGTCTTTCCTGAGAGCTTATTTGTCAGATCCTAAAATCCTCATTCTGGATGAAGCCACTTCTTCCATAGACCATGAAAGTGAGAAGCTGATCCAGAGAGCCACCGAAAAAATTACGAGAAACAGAACCTCAATTATTATTGCCCACAGGCTTTCCACCATTGAAAAAGCAGATAAAATTATTGTTATGGAGCATGGAAAGATTGTAGAAGAAGGAAAACACCTGGAGCTTCTTGACAAAAATGGATATTACGCAACACTTTATAAGGCCCAGCTGAGACATGAAGTGGAGCTGGAAGAGGAAAAACAGAAATAAAGATACAGTAAAAAGAGAGCTTTGGAAATGGAGCTCTCTTTTTATTGGATTAAGTCTTTTTAAAGCCGCAGAAAACAAAATTCTGAACTGTTCCGAAAGGAGTGATGTGATCCTGAGTGAAGCACTTTATTTTCGTAAAATCTGATCTGAATGTTTCAGACAATGTAACTTCGTCGTATTGTAGGATATCCAGTCCGCTGCACTTTTTCGGGCCGTCTTTTGAAAAAGTTCCCAGAATCATGAACCCGGTTACCCATTTTCCTGCCGTACTGATGTATTTTGAAACCTGTTCCGGGGCAGTCAGGAAATGAAAGGCGGCTCTGTCATGCCAGATATCATACGTTTCTGAAGGTTCGAATGCTGTCATGTCTGAAACAATCCACTTCACCTGATCAGCTTTTTTGCCCAGCCTTTCCTTTGCTTTTTCCAGAGCTTTGGCAGAAATATCAAGGACGGTAATGTTTTCATAACCTTCTTCAAGAAGAAAATCAACAAGATTGCTGTCTCCACCACCAATATCAATGATTTTGGACTCTTTTCCCAATCCAAAAGAGCGGATGAAGTCAAGCGATGTTTCAGGCTTTTCCTGTGTCCAGCTCACCTCGTCAGGATTTTTAGTTTCATATACGTTTTCCCAGTGTTTTCTGTTGGTGTCGTTCATTGGTAGATTTAATCTTTCAAATGTATCAATTAATCAGTTAGTTTTGCCGGATTTTTTTAGCGGTTTCGGCTTCATATAAAACCAATTGAAAGTATGTTCGCGAATTCCTGCATAGCAGTATGACGGATAAGAATAATTGATTTTTCTATATAAGCAGTATCAAAAAAACAACTTGTTTCAGAGCATCATATACAGTTTCTTAAAAAAAAAACAATCATTTTTCCTGAATTAGCAGGTCTTTCAAGCCATTTTTCAGGGAAATTCTGGGCTCTTGGAATTGCTTGATAATGATGAAAAAATGCAAAATCCTTATGAAATCTTGAAATTGAGTAAAAAAATAGTATTTACCTGATGATTATATTGGAAAATTCACTAATTTTATTACAAATTTAGAATGTGCCCCGTTTTACTGAAGGGTATAAAGTGTAAAGTTGATTTTTTTAACTAAAATCCAAAAATATAAAATGAGCGATATACAAGATGAATTTAAAGTCTTTAAAGACGAGCTGAAAAAACTGAATATTGATGTACAGAAAGTAGTGAAAGTAGGGAACGGAAGCATGGATTTTCATGAGGTTTTTTACAAATCACCAAGGTATCAGGAAGTGAAGAGTGTGTATGTCCAGCGTCATAATCTGGACAGTATGGTGGAGAAATTTAAAAAGGCTTACCATTAAAATATAAACCGGGCGCCGCAGAGAATCTGCGGCGCCTGGCTTTTAAACGTATTAATTAATCTTTATCCAGTGCTGAATTGTTCTTTGTGTCCTTCATTCCGGCATAAACGATCAGTGAAAATAAAATACATCCGGTAATATACCAGTAGAAATATTGTTCTGTTCCGGTCTGTTTAAACCAAAGTGCTATATATTCGGCAGTTCCTCCAAAAATAGCAACGGTAAGGGCATATGGAAGTCCCACTCCCAGAGCCCTGATCTCTGAAGGGAAAAGCTCCGCCTTTACAACTGCGTTAATGGATGTATAGCCACTGACGATAATCAAGGCTGCCATAATGAGGAAAAATGCTGTCCACATTGAAGTGGTCGTGCTTAAAGCTGTAAGCAGAGGAACTGTAAACAATGTGCCGAGAATTCCAAAACCTAAAAGCAGAGGCCTCCTTCCGATTCTGTCTGATAATGCTCCGAATACAGGCTGCAGGCAGGCAAATATAAACAATGAGATAAAAGAGATCAGGGTAGATTGCTCTTTGGTAAGATGAACAGTATTCACTAAAAATTTCTGCATATACGTGGTGTATGTATAAAATGCCAGAGTTCCTCCCAAAGTCAGCCCTACAACGGTAAGCAATGCTTTAGGGTGCTTAAGGAGCTCCTTTACTGTTCCTTTCTTCTTTTCACTGACTTCCTTTTTATTTTCGAAAGCTTCAGTCTCGTGAAGATTGGCTCTTAAATATAAGGCGATTACTGAAAGCAGTGCCCCGATTACAAAAGGAATTCTCCATCCCCATTCTTCGAGCTGAGCTTCTGTTAAAAGCAGTTTTTGCAGAATCAACTGAATTCCCAATGCAATCAGCTGGCCGCCAATCAGCGTTACATATTGAAAGCTTGAATAAAACCCCCTGCGGTTTTCTGATGCCATTTCACTGAGATAAGTGGCAGAAACGCCATATTCTCCGCCAACACTTAACCCTTGCAGCAACCTTGCGATAAGCAGTAAAACAGGTGCCAGAATTCCTATAGTTTTATAAGTTGGAGTAAGCGCAATAAGAAGCGAACCGAAAGACATCAGCAGTACCGAAAGAGTCATTGCCTTTTTTCTCCCAATCTTATCAGCAATACTTCCGAATATCCATCCTCCGATTGGCCTCATCAAAAAACCTACGGCAAAGATACCCGCTGTATTCATCAGCTGGGCATTAAGATCCGAATCCGGAAAAAATGAATTGGAAAAATAAATGGCAAAGGCGGCATACGCATACCAGTCATACCATTCAACGAGATTTCCGATAGATCCGCCTACAATGGCTTTGATTCTTTGGGCAGTGGTTATAGGTGATGAATTCATAGATTTAGCTTGTAAATAATAGGAGATATAAAAAGCCAAGATACAAATTTCATCAAAAAAATAAACCGCTCTGAAAAGAACGGTTTGATCTTATGTATGGATAATTATTAAAATCTGTAACCAATAGAAAGTCCGCTTCTGAAGCCGGCCCACGGCCCGTCTACTTTTACTTTTGCACCATTGGCATTTGTTTCCACCGTATAATCTACAAAAGGGATGTCCAGATTTTCTATTTCTTTTTTAAGCTGTGCCTGCATTTCCGGTGTCAAAACATAATCGCTGGTCATCGTAAAATCACCTTTTCCACTTCCGTAATGAGCGCCTGCGATCCAGAAATCAAGGACAAGATTTTGGCTTCGGGTTAAAAAAAACTGTGCGCCGACCATCAGTCCGCCGCTGTTTCCGCTCGTGCTTCCCTGGCCTTTGAGTGGAATCTGATAAGTATTTCCGTCCACAGCATCATAATCGTAATAGAAATCGAAGCTATTGGAAGAAACATCCGAGTACCTGTAATAAGGGGCGAAATAGAATCCTTTGCCATAGCCTTTTCCAATGTAAAACCTGGGTTCAATAGTAAAGTTTGTTGCTTTTACTCTAAGGTTCTGGAATCTTTTTTCATCTTCATCTTTTAAAAATGCATTAATGAAAGGAACTTTTCCTTGTGTCATTGTTCCGAAACCGATATTGAGGGAGAACCATTGGGTAATTGCCCTTTCGTAAGACAGGTTGATATTCCTGAATGCATAAGCGGTTACATTGGTTTTAATAATATTCATTTTCTCTGAAGGAACAGCCTGAAGTTCCTGGGCATCTATTTCTGAGAGCAGAAAACAGGGAATTAAAATGAGAAACTTTTTCATGATTTTATATTTTGTGATGTAAAATATTATCAGCAAAAATTGTACAATAAATTAATTGTATTTAAATATGATTGTATTTTAATCTTAAAATAAATGATTTTTTTATTGTTTATTCTGTGTATTTGCAGTGATGTGAAAAGATAATGAAAGTGTAATAGAAGGAAAATCCTCCCCAATACCTCATTTTCCACTTTTATTTTTGGGAAAACCTGACAGATATGTAACAAATATCAGATCTTGTATGTCTTATTTACATCAATACAATTTTATTTCTAATATGAAAAAAGTTCTGTATCCTGTATTTTTTCTTTTGGGTATTTCAGTGTTTTCGCAGGAAAAGATGAAAAATGATACGATAGGGAAGGAAACTGCGAAAGAAATCCAGGAAGTGATTCTGAAATCTCAACGAAAAAAACAGTTTGCGGATAAATCTGTTTATACCTTTGATAAAGAGGCACTGGAGAAAGCAAGATATGCAAAAGACCTGCTTCAGACGTTGCCGGAATTACAGCTTGATCCCGTTTCCAATACCATCACAAGTACGAAAGGCGGAACCACACTGTTTCTTATTAATGGAATAGAAGCTACAGATATGCAGATCCGCAGTGTTCCACCCAGTGAAGTGGTAAAAGTGGAATATTATGATATACCACCGGCAAGATGGGCATCAAGGGCAGAAACCGTGATTAACCTTATTACCAGATCCAATGAAACAGGATATGTTTTCGGGGTTGATGCTATGTCGGGACTTACTACTGGATTTATAAATGCTTCTGCGTATGCTAATTTTACGAAAGGGAAAAATAATTTTGGGTTAGAATATTCATTGAATCTAAGGGATTATGATGACAGGAATGTTCAGAGTATCTATGATTACCGGTTAAACGGAGAACATTACCGTTCGGATGAGATGAGGAAAGATCATTTCGGATATACCTCCCAGAATATTGCTTTACGTTATACACGGATGGTTCCCGATAATTATGCTTTTCAGGCTAAACTGAATATGGATATTGTCAGCAGGTTTTCAAAAGGAACCGGTGAAAGCGTTTTTACAAAAGACAGCTTTATGGAAGAGCATGAAATGTTTAAAAATAACGGTTCAAATTATGCTATTCCCAAGGTAGATTTGTATTATTCAAAAAAGATCGGGACTAAGGATGAGCTCAGTTTAAATGGAGTAGGTTCTCATTATAAAACCAATACTACAGAATCGGCCAGGGAATGGATCATCCCTTCCGGAATCTCGGTGTACGATAATGATATGGTCCTGAAAACTGAACAAACTAATTTTGTAGGTGAGCTTGCCCATACCCATGATTTTAAGGCAGGAAAGCTTTCTTCAGGCTATCGTGTTTCCAGTACTACTATTTCCAATGACCTGAATAATCTTGCCGGATATTCACAATACAGCGTTAATTACCTGGAACAGTATTTTTACTCCGAATTTTCCGGAAAAGTTGATAAGTTCAGCTACAGGGTCGGTGCAGGATTAACCAATATCCATAATAAAAGTGCTGCCAATACTTTTGATGAATGGTCATTTACCCCAAAAGTTATTTTAGGTTATCAGCTTAAAAGTAACCAAAGCCTTAGACTGACGAGCAGTTATAGCCCTACAAGTCCGTGGAGCAGTGCACTCAGCAGTAATGTGGTTCAGCTGGCTCCGAATATTGTTCAGAAGGGAAATCCTTTCCTGAAATCACAACAGAACTTTTCCAATAATTTAATTTATTCTTTTAATAATAAGAAATTTGATTTTAATGCTGCTCTTTTTTACCGCTATACAGACCGCGTTATCAATCAGTATTACGTTTTGGATGACACGTTCGGAGGATATGCATTAACTTATGAAAACGGAAAAAATGCACAGCGTTATGGAATACAGTTATCGGGATCTTACAAACCTTTCGGAAGCAGTCTGCTCGTATTGAAGGCTGTACTGACACCAACTTCAGAAACTTTAAGAACCAGCAAAGGTGCATTGATTAAGAATGATTATTTAGCGAATAATTTTTCAGTATCCTCAGAATATAAATCTTTCAGTGTGCAGTATATGGTGAATATCCCGGTTTACACGCTGAATGGTGCTTTTCTCAACACCAATGAGAACCAGAATCATTTCTTTGCGACGTACAAACTTAAAAGCTGGAGTTTTACAGCGGGAATATACTGGATCGGAATGTCTTCGGAATACAAAACCAAAAGTCTTCCGGAAAGCTTGGTAGATTATAATCTGCATACTAAAATCATGAATAACAAATCAATGTTTGTCTTGGGAGTAAGCTTTGATTTTTCAAAAGGAAAGAAAACGGAAATCCAGAGAAAACTGAATAATGAAACTGCTCCTGCAGCTACTTTTTAATTTTTTAATGAATGTTTAATAAAGCCGCCGCCCGATGAAATCGGGCTGCGGTTCTGTGCGTTATATATCATTTTTAGTTGCTCATTATTTTGCGGTATGCATGAATATCTTCAATAGTTACCACGCTCATTCCTTTTCTGGACGCGAAGTCCACGATTTCCGGAAGTCTTGCCATAGAGCCGTCTTCGTTTGTAAGTTCGCAAAGTACGGCATCATCACCCAGGTTGGCCATTTTCACCAGATCCACACTGCCTTCCGTATGCCCGCGCCTTTCGAAAACACCGCCTTTTTTGGCGATCAAAGGAAAAACATGTCCCGGACTTGCAATATGACCGGCTTCTGCATTTTCCGCTACAGCTGTTCTGATTGTTGTTACACGATCTTTAGCTGAAACACCGGATTCAACGCCCTCTTTGGCTTCAATAGAAATGGTGAATGCTGTCTGGTTTTTAGAGTTGTTGTTTTCCACCATCGGACGAAGGTTGAGGTGCCTGCTTTTCTCCTCTGAAATGCACAGACAAACAATTCCGCTGCATTCGCGGATCAGAAGTGCCATGTCTTTTTCTGTAATAGTGGATGCGGGAAAGATGATATCGCCCTCATTTTCGCGGTTTTCATCATCTACTAAAAGAATTCCTTTTCCCTGTTGTAGTGTAAGAAGTGCATTTTCTACACGTTCTTTGGAGGTTGCTCCAAATTGTTCTAATAATTTTTCCATGTTATTTTACTTTTAAAAGTTAAAATAGTCTTCGGTACATGGAAATGAAATACGGCACAATAAGTCCGTAAGAAATCTTACTGACCGTTTCATTTTCTTCTCCCATCCAGACTTTAACTGTCGGTTTTGGAATTTCACCAAATCAGTCCCTTCAGAAGAAAGGAGTCGCGGACTGTAACCGCCGGTAGGGAATTTCACCCTGCCCCGAAGAAAACTTATACTAAGTTTTACTGTATGTTCTGATTTAAAATTTTATTTCATTCATTATATTTTAACGCACAGACTGCTAATTTCGGGAAGTTTTTTGAATTGAAGAAAATTTTTCTGATGGTATTTATGAATAAATAAGAAGTTTAAGATTACAGGCTGTATCAGTCTGTTTTCTCAAGTGATTTTTTGAATTCTGCAGCAGTGATACCTGTGCCCTGTTTAAAGAATCTTGAAAAATAAGCAGGATCCTCAAATCCCAGCTCGTATCCGATTTCTTTAGTGTTTAGTTTATTGATTGCAAGAAGACGTTTAGCTTCCAATAAAAGACGCTCTTTAATAACCTGAGAGGCAGATTTATCCAGAAACTCTTTTACCAGACTGTTTAGCTTCCGCGGAGTGATCCTGAGCTGTTCAGCATAATCCTGTACCTCGTGATGGGTAGTGTACTGTTCATTCAATAAACGTTTAAAATCAAGAAGGTGCTGATGCTGTATATCAGTCTGAATTTCCTGTTCCTGAAAATGCTGTTTCCGGATACGGAGAATTTCCATTAAGATAATTTTTACATAAGCAGAGATCAGGGAAGAAGTGCCGCTCACATTATTTTTATATTCCTGTAAAGACATGTCTACAAGGGTTTTTAGCTTATCCCACTCAGCAACAGTTAGAGGAATTACCGGATGGTTCTTAAAATGATCAAACAGGAAATAAGAATACAGCTTAGAATCTGTTCCGTTATCATTATCAAAGAAATCATCTTCAAACTGTATTGCAAAACCGTGTCCTCCTTTTTCTCTTATCAGCTGATGAACCTGTTCCGGGGCTGTAAGGAATATAACGGGCCCGGAAAAAGGATAAACTTCGAAATCAATATGATGCACTCCTGTACTGTCTTGCAGAAGGAATATTTCGTAATACGTATGCCGATGAGGGTACTGCCGGTCAAAAATTTTGGATCGGTCATCAAAATCGGCAATAATGATATTCCTTTCCTGTCCTTCAAATTTTGAAAAACTTTTATTTAACGGGTGAGTCGGGATTTTTGATTTCATGTCAAAATGTACAATAGATGATACAATTTATCCATTTTCTCAGGCTTATTTCCTGTATAATTTTACATAAAAATAAGAACAATGGCAAAAATTAACCGAAGAAAGTGGATCAAACAAAATGCGTATGCAGCTTTAGCCCTTACAATTCCCGGATCCATCACAGCTTCATTATACAAAAATAAGGAAATGAATACGAAACATCCTATTTGTGCAACCTGTGGTGTTCAATATGAATCTTCAACACAGGAACATTGCCCGGTTTGCGAAGATTCAAGACAGTATGTTAATGCAGATGGCCAACAATGGACTACGTTGGATGCTGTTAATAAAACGCATAAAAATATTATTGAAAAAGTAGCTCCTAATATCTATGCAATCTATACGAGTCCGCGTTTTGGAATTGGGCAGCATGCACATCTTGTGATTACTCCAAATGGGAATATATTGTGGGACTGCATTACCAATCTGGATGCTACAACTGTTGATATTATGAAAAAACTGGGAGGTATAAAAGCGATTGCCATATCTCATCCCCATTACTATTCAACTATGCTGGAGTGGAGTAAGGCTTTTGGTGACGTACCAATCTATATTCATCATTCGGATGAAAAATGGGTACAGCGTAAAGGAGATGCCATTCAGTTTTGGAAAGGCAGAGAAAAAGATCTTTGGGACGGAATGAAACTGGTGCTCTGTGCGGGGCATTTTGACGGCGCTACGGTTTTGTATAATCCGGATCATGGCGGACAGCTTCTTACGGGGGATATGCCGTTGGTATGCTCGGACCGGAAAACAGTTACCTTTATGTACAGTTACCCCAATTATATTCCTTTGCCGCCGGAAGCAATTCAGTATGCTAAAGAGTCTTTAGATCCATTGAAGTATGATGCTGTATTTGGAGCTTTTGGAACATATATCCTGGGAAATGGCAAAAAAGCAGTTGACTTTTCGATAGAAAGGTATCTTGGCCAGACCAGGTAAAATTTAGTTTGATAAATATAAAAACCGCTTGTAAAGGGCGGGTTTTTATATTTTATACATACGATGTTTTTTGGGGATTTATTCTTCTCTCAATATCTTTTCCATCTTTTTACCCTTTGCCAGCTCATCGATAAGTTTATCCAGATACCGGACATTTCTCATAAGTTCATCTTCAATATCTTCCACACGGTATCCGCAAATAACCCCTTTGATTAAGGAAACATTAGGATTGATCCGTGGAGCCTGTTCAAAAAATGTCTGGAAATCTGTTCTGTTCTCTAAGATTTCCTGAAGGCTTTTTTCATTATATCCGGTTAGCCAGAATATAATTTCATGAACTTCAAATTTTGTACGTCCTTTCTTTTCTGCTTTTTGAATATAATGAGGATAAACGCTGGCAAAAGCCATAGTATAGATTCTTGTGTTCTGCATGACTTTTTTATTGTCGATTAACTTAACTCTTTAAGAATATCATCAAGTATCCGGTTGAATTCTTCCGGATTTTCCAGCATAGGGTAATGCCCTGTTCCGGCGATTTCAATAGAGTTGTAATCTTTTAAATACTTTCTGTTATTTTCAATGTTCGTAGGGAAATTATCCGAACTGATTGCTCTTACAGGTATCTTAACTTTTGCGGCAGTTTCCCTGAAATCCTTTTTATATAGAGGCCTGAGCAGATCAATGGCTTTTTCTGATGTATTTTGGAGAAATTCGTCCTGTAATTTCTGTTTTACATCAGATGGTGTTTTTCCTGTAAAAAGATATTGGGGAAGAATATTTTCAACTGCGTTTTTAAAATCATTGCGGTAATGAACAAACAAAATCTGTTCGGCCTGTTCTTCCGTAAAAGCTTCATCGAGATTTTTAACCGTGTCTATCAGGATAAGTGCCTTTACATCAGGTGTTTTTAAAGCAGCTTCAAGAACATAGGCTCCTGACATAGAATGTCCGACAAGAATAATTTCCCGCGAATCTATCTGGTTTGCTACTGCTTGAATATCATCTGCATACAGCTCACTTGTCCATTCCTTTCTTGAAGTGCCGGATTTTCCATGTCCGGCAAGATCCATTTGTACAATGTGATATTTTTCTTTGAAATATTCCTGCTGGCTGCTCCACCATTCCCCGTTGCCGAGCCATCCGTGTACAAAAAGAATAGAAGGATTCCCGTGCCCGCTTTCTTTATAATGAATGTTCTGTCCGTCCGAAGACTTTGCATATTTTTCCATAATTAATATATTTCTGTAAGTGGTTTATTTGTTTTTGGGTTCGTAGATAAGCTGTACCACACCGGACCGGAAGGTATTGGTTGTAATGAGACTGAGTTCAAGCCTTTCTTTCAGATTTTCAAACAAAGGTTTGCCGCTTCCCAAAGCAACCGGATGAACCGAAATCCTGTAAATATCAATAAGGTCTAGATTAATAAAGGTTTTAATAAGACCGGCACCGCCGTAAAGCCAGATATCTTTTCCCGGTTGAGTTCTGATGTCCGCTACTTTTTCAGTAATATCAGAGTTGATAAAGACAGCTGCCGGATCTTCTCTTTCCTGTTCTGAAAAAACATATTTATTTTTAGAATGAATGGTTTTCCAGAATTCCTTTTCTTCGGGAGCAGCATTTTCTTCCGGGTGGTAGGTTCCCCAGGCATCATAACTTACCCTGCCGTAAAAAATAGTATCAATACTGTCCAGAAACCTGTCAAGGTTCATATCATCATCCATGATGCACCAGTCTGTTTCGCCATTAAGCCCTTCAATGAACCCGTCTAAAGTAACAGCCAGGTCCAGGATTATTTTTCTCATATGATTACAGTTGTATGGTTGGGTATGTGTAAAAATACAGAAAAACGCCCTGAAGACAGAACGTTTTGTATAATAAGATTTACCATTTCCATATCTGGGGCTCATCTTTCCAGATCAGCAGCCTGAATTCTTCATAATGGTTTCCGTTGCCTATGGTATGGGTATCTCTGTGGCCTTTCTTTAGTTTTAACTTATGGAGAATACCGGAATGGGCAGCTACCCATAAAGTTTCCTCATCATCTGAGAGGGTCATGCCGGAAATAGTGGAACCTAAGAAATGCCTCCAAAGTCTTTTCCCGTTTTTGTCGAAAGCTTTGATATAGCCATAGGCATCACCCAGGATATAATAATCTTTTGTAGCTGTACCTGTATATACCCTCATTTCTTCATTGATTACAGTATAATCATCACTTTCAGTATAGGCTTCGATATCGGCTCCCACATACTGATCGGAATTGATTCCTATAGTAATACCGTTGTAGAAATGGCAGGAATTGGTGATTAACTGGCTGTCATCTTTTGAAAACAGGCAGAAATGCGGATATGAAGACTGCGCCCCGACAGATCCCAATGTATTTCCTTCAGCATCTAAAATTCTGTGGTCATAGTTCTGGTCACCAACTACAATGTAATTATTGTCATTGGAAATTGTCGCATTTTCCATATCAATATCCGAGGTCCAGTCTTCTTCATTGTCTTCATTAACAGGATGGATGAGCTTTTCTTCTTCGCGGGAGATAAGGTAGATGCCATATGAAGTGATCAGGATAACTTTGCTTCCGTCATTGAAAGGAATAAGCTCTGTAATACCGAAATCTGCAGTGTGGTTTAACCGGAATTCATTGATGATGGCTCCGTCCCAGCCTTTATGCAATGAAATTTTATCATTGGAAGCAACGGCAAAGATGTTTCCCTGCTTGGATTTTCCGATGGCCTGAATATTTTCATCAAGTTTTGTAATCTGATCATCATCCAGAAGATAGGCCTGCCTCTTTTCATAAGAAGTGCCGGTAACGAAGACAATTTTCTGACCGGAAATAAACTGAAGCTGCTCGATACTTTGTGATTTCTCTTCCAATAAAGGGATAATAGGGGTGTGGGCTGGCGGGAAAAAGACCCTGAAATTTTCCGTATCGTTGTTTTGGTTAGCCATTTTCAGTAATTTGAAAATATCCTGGGCAAGGTTGGCTCTTTTATCTTCGGGCTCTTTGCCTTTCCAGTTTTCCCAGCCGTTTTTTTCACCGAATTCAACCATTTCATTAATTTCTGTAGCATATTGTTCTCCTTTTGAGAACCATTCTTCCTGGATTGTAGTGTTTTGCATATTAATGAGTAAATAATGTTTAATATTTAGAAAAGTTTATGATTATTTGAAGGTAATTCTTTCTTCATGAGAACCTCTGATCTTACTGCTGCTTCCTTTTAACAGATGAGGATTGAGAGAGCCTGTTTTCTCTGCTGTGAACTCAAAGCTCATGATGCTTAATGTTTCTCCTGGTTTGGAGAAGTTTTCTTTTTTAACGGTATAATTTCCGGATGGGCCTATTTTTATTGTATCAGCAGGCTGTTCCATAAAAGTCTGTACATTACTGTCATTATCTTTAGTTTCTATTTTGACACTTTTAGATAAATACAGTATGTTAACATCCTGAAGCCCGGACCATTGTATGGAATAATTGCTGTTCAGGGAGGCTTGCGGGTTATAAATAATATTTCCGGAGCTGCTCAGCTTCAGGGAAGGGATGTTGGAAAGGGAAAATTTTTTACCATTGGATAATTGGATCTGAAGGTCGTAACTGTCATTCTTCGGGGGAATATTTTCAGCATGGTAATTGTAATTCTTACTGTAATACAGCTGCTGCGTAATTTTATATTCAGCTTCTTTGCCGTTAACGGTTATTTTCACGGAATCACTGCCAAATTCTTTTCCTTTTTTATCATATAAAACCACAGAAAGGGAATTGTCATTTTCGTCCGTTAAGCTCTGGTAGATTTCAATTTCGGCTTTTATATCGGAAATATCTTTGATTGTTGATGCAGAAGCCGGCCCGGAACAAGAGGCTAACAGGAAATATATGGAGCACAGCAGCATAGAAAGCTTTATTTTTATAGAGCTGTCGGTTTTCATAATTTGTGACATTTGGTAATGGAAAAATTTTCCGGTCCGTTAAATTACAAAAAGAAATAGAATAGGGGATATTTGTATGTGGATTAATTTGTAAAATATATTCAGGCAGATTTTTTATGCAGAATAGAGTGGGTATATAGATATAATTAATCTTTATAATAATTTTTGAAGTCTTTTTTTTCAAGAATCTTCCAGCTTTTGTCAGTAAAATGTACGGAAGCGCCTTCACTTACTTTGCCGTCTGTGGTGAGTTCATAGAAATCGCAGCCCCAATCTTTATTCATCATACTATAATGTGCTCTTACAAGGTACCTGAATCCGTAAATCTTTTTAGCGGGTTCATTTTTGATTTTCACAAAAACAGTATCCGTTAACAGAATTTCGTTTTTTACAAAATAGTTTCTCTGATGTCTCAAAGAATCTGAAATGGCATCAGGGATCTTATCATGATAATTCTGAATGATTTGATTCCTTCTTTTGATCCTGATATTTACAGAATCCGCATCTTTTGGAAAATATCCGAAGAAAGAAACATTGAAACCGTCAATTTTAGTTTTAGCCAAGCATTCTTTTTCAATTTTGGACAGCCTTTCTTTATCGCTTTCACAGGAAAGTAAAGCAATAGCAATGAATGCGGGGAAAATATTTCGAAGGAGAAAATTCATCAGTTTTTTTGACATTATTTATTCTGTAATGACCAATGGATCATGCCATCCTCCTGTTTTATTTCAGTAAAGTTTAATTTTTTCAGAAAGTTGATGGAATTTATATTTTCCAAAAAACATTTTGCCGTAATTTCATTTATCTTCTCCGTGGAAAAAGCCCAGCGTATAAGCTCTGTTACAGCTTCTTCAGCATAGCCTTTTCTTCTTTCTTCCTTAATAATACCATATCCGATATCAATGTTTTTTTCCTCAGCATTAAGTCCTTTAAACCCGGCATCACCAATTATTTCGGAAGTTTCCTTTTTAATGATCATCCAGGATTCAAATCCGGTTGGTGCTCCTGTTTGCGAAAGATTATCGATTATTTTAGGCAGGGTTTCCAGCACATCCTGATCCGGCCAGCCTTTTCCTTTTTTTATTCCTAACACAGGCAAATCGCTGAAATCATTATTCAGAAGGTTTTTGCAAATTTTTATAGTGAAAGGAATAAGGATTAATCTTTCTGTGGTAAGCGGATCTATTGGTAATGGCTGGGCTTTCAAATGTTTGATTTTTATAGGCTGAATTTAATATAATTTATTTGATAAGCTCTTTTGAATAATTATAAACCGATTTATTATATCTTGGCAAATGAGCAGAAAGCGATTGCAAAACCAATGATAATGCTTCTTTATCATTGTTGAGGGAAGAAAGCGACAGAGCAAGAAAAGCGTTCACAGCATCATCCAGCTCATCGGAATAATTTTCTTTTTCTTCTCTCAATATTGCTATGCTTTCATGGAATTTTCCATTATTCCGCAATGTACTGGCCAGTTGAATTCTGGCTCTTCTTCTCCGCAATCCTGTAAGACCGGATTCCAAAGCAGCTCTGTACAAAGGTTCTGCTTTTTCTTCAAAACCGGTGGAATCGTAGGCACAGGCTCTTTCAAAGTCTGCAATGGCGTTGGAGTGGTGATCGGGAACTTTACCCGTATGTACTTTTATGTTGTTGATAAAATCATCATCGGAAACGGTTCCCAACTGTTCCCAGATCGTTTTCAATTCTTCTTCCCAAAATTCAAAATCTGTCATCTTTTTATTGGTGTTTATCAGTCTTCAATAGCTTCGATGCCTTGCTGCTTCAGTTTTTCAAGGTGGTCTTTCATTGCTTTGAGCTGTTCAGGTGAATGTCCCTGCCATTCTTTTACCTCTCCGACAACTTTAAACGGGTGTTGAGAACGGTAAGATTTAGTAGGATTGCCCGGAAATTTTTTATCGGTTAAATTCGGATCGTCTTCAATAGGCCCGGTAGGCTCTACTATATAGATTCTTTCTTTACCTTCCCCGAAAGCCAGCTCCGTACCCCAGGTTGCAGCTTCCAGAGTGGCGGAAAGATAAATGTACCTTGCCTTTCTTTGGGTTCCGTAGTTTGAAGTGAAGCCGATTTCGATGAGGTCTCCGGTTTTAAGATCTGCTTTTGTACCGTGATAGTAGATGATTGGCTCTTCAGAAGAGTTTGAATTCATAGTCTGGTTTCTTTGATATATAAAATGTAAATATACGGTATTGGATTACGCTTCAGATTTTATTTCTGCATCTTTATAGATGTTCCAGAAGTTGTAATCTGTCATTGGAGCATCTGTGATTCCTACATTGCGTCCCATTGTTACGATCTGTCCTCTGTGATAGGTTCCGTGGATGATGGCGTGCTGAATGTATTCATACTTAGAGAAATCGCATTGGAACCACGGAGAATCTATTTTTACGTTTTGAGTTAAATCTTTTTCGGATAAAGTTTCAACGTAATCCACTAATTTTTGAGAATTGTTTTTTATCCCTGCAAAGATTTCTTCTTTACTTACTGCACCCGAAATTTCCGCAAAATTAAAATCAGTTCCGGAAATATGGCTCCACCAGTATTCCTGGGTTTGCCAGATGTGATGCAGGGTTAATAAGATAGTAGGAAAACTGGAAATTACTTCCTGATTAAGCTGTTCGTCAGACTTTGTGGAAAGCCAGTCGATGTACTTATTAACAACCCAGTTGTTGTACTGAGCACTGTGTGTAATTAATGTTTTTAAGCTCATGATGATTAATATGTTGTTTATTGATTTGGTGTTATAAAAATAAGTAAAATATTAACCGGATTTTGTAAAAACAGAAAATTCCTAAACGATCTCTTTATGTTTTAAAATAAAGGTTCACCATTCAAATCGGTGGTAAGTACCTCACTCATATAATCAAAAAAAGGACGCATGGCCAATAAGGTGAGAACTGCTTCCTTCTGGAAATCAGCGGACAGAACTTCATTATCCGTAAACTTTCTCATCACAACATATTGCTTTTTCCTGATTAGATCTATAGCCGGATGATCTTTGTCAAAACCTCTCGGGGCTGTTTTTACGGCATCGCCTTTAATTTCTCCGAAATATTGTATGAAAGTTTGGTCAGAAGTAATCTTTTCAATTTCTGTGGTACTGATTTCAAATTCTTTACGGATACGGAGCAGGTCTTTGGCATCCGGTCCCCAGAATCCTCCTCCTACAAAGCTGTTACCGGGCTCCAGTTGCATATAATATCCGCCTCTCAGCATTGGTTTTGAACGGGAATATCCCACCCCGAAATTGTTTTTGTACGGCGTCTGGTCTTTGGAAAAACGAACATCCCTGTAAATCCTGAAAATATGGATTCCTTTTACATTATCGTGCTCCTGAAGTTCATTATAAATCTGATTGAAAAAGGCTTTGTTTTCTTTTACCACCGAATCATATTCCGGCTTATGCTGTGCAAACCATTCACGGTTGTTGTTTTTTTCCAGCTGTTTAAGGAATTCAAAGGTCTTTTTCATGCTACGATATATTCGGATTTCGTTAATTATACTCAAAAATAACAAAACGTTCTGTAAACAGTATGATTTTTAAATAGATTTAGAAACTACAATGTGATATCGCTTCCGGCAGATCCATTTTATTTCTTTTTTCCGGGTATTTACGAACTCTTCAGTTAAAGTCATTTCTGGAATATCAATTCTGCTTTCAAGGTTAGTATCAACCGATTGTGAACAGGAGGTTTTTTATTTACAAATGTTATTATAAAGGATAAAAACGTTAATTATAAATGTTAGGACAAAAATGATTATATGTATAAACTCTAACTTTAAAACACGTATGCCATAATTTTTATTTTCAATATTTATTTCAATAATTATATTTACAGCTGTCGTAATTGTTAATGGTAGTAAAAACCAAGATCCTTGAAAGCTTAATGCTCTAAGTAAGGCTTTATAAAAATATTCACATCTAATATCTGTTAATAAAAACGATACTGTCATGAAGTAAATTACAATACAAATCACTCCAATATTGATAAAATATTTTAAGATTTTCATTAGATTTTGTTGTAATCTTTCCGGCTACCAGGCAAGATATTCATAATTTTGTTCTATGTTCTATGTTCTATGTTCTATGTTCTATGTTCTATGTTCTATGTTTTATGGTTTGTTTTTTTGAGGGAGACTATATTTTTCGTTTCTCAAAATGGCTGTAATGGCATCGGAAATTTCGAATAATTTCCCGTTGTAATTATTTCCTAACAAAATAATGGTAAATTTTTGATCCAGATCAGAAACTAAAAGAGCTTCATATCTTCCGGCTCTTCCATCATGTAAATGCTCAATTAACTTTCCATTCCTATATTTTGCCTGTCCTAAAGCGGATTGGGTATCCGGCATATCAAAATGTTGCCCCAGCTCAAACACTGAGTTGGCGCTGATTACTTTATTGGAGTGAAGGCAATTTTCCCATTTCAACAAATCTTTAGTGGTTAAATAGGTTCCGCCTGTTATAGGCAGTTCTTCTTTGTCTGCTACTAAATTATTATCAAATGCTTTGGCTATATTTTTTTCATTTTCAAAAAGTGTCATTACGGAAGAAGTCATTTTGCAAGGCTTGAAAATGAATTTTTCCACATACGTTTTAAAGTTCATTCCGGTTAACCGCTCAATAATGAACTGACGTAAAAACAGATTGTTGATGGTGTAATCGTAATTAGTACCCGGTTTGAAATCCAGTGAATCCACGAGCTTTAAGCCATCAAAAAGGTCTTTATCATTTTTAATCTTTTTCCAGTTTGCATCGGGAATGCCGCTTGTGTATTGTAACAGGTTTTTTATGGTGACTTCATTGGCCCATTTTGGTAACCCCGGAATGTATTTGGAAACATGATCTTCTATGTTCAATTTGCCCTGCTCCTGTAATTGCATCAATGCCACGGCACTGAATTCTTTGGTGATGGAACCAATATGAAACCTGTAATCAGGCGTTAGTTTTTTCGTTTTTGTGGCGTCTGTAAAGCCAAAAGAAGCGTTGTAAATGATCTTATTATCTTTTGAAACCAAAACATTTCCATTAAACACTCCAATCCGGTTTGACCATTTCATCAGGGAATCTATCTGACTGATTTTGTTTGTCTGGGCAAATGAATTCTTTATGGGAAGTAGAAGAAGAATGAAAAATAGGAATAGTTGTTTATAATCTGGTACTCTTAATGTTTTTATCATTGGTGTTATTTTTCCTGATTTCGGATCATATTCTATAAAAAGCTGTTTTACTACTCAAGGAGGTGATTATGATTAATTTCCTACAAACAATTTAAATTTAAGTATTTCGGATTGGCCGGGAATTTCGGAAAGTATCCAGTAGTAGTTATTTTCTTTGTTTATAATTTCATAAATATATTTATCTCCTTTTTTACTGAAATTCTTTCTTCCGTTATTATTACTTTCAATAAATTCCAACTCAAATTTATTTTTGCCAATCCATTTGTAATATAATTTTGAATTCGTTCCATCTTCAAAAGTTTCTATCCAAAAGTTTTTGTCAGTTTTTAATGTTGTTTTTTTACCTTCATATTCAAAATAATAAAAGTCTATGGTTTTCTTAAATTGAGCAATTTCATTTTCAGATACTGTAATTTTTGGGTGTGCATCAAGTCTTGCCCAATTGTCATCTTTTGGGGGATCTACTTTTACTAAATAATCTCTGAAATGTTCACATCGCTTTTGAAATCTGAAATATAGATTATCAATTTTATCTTCAAGTTCTGAACCTGAGAACTGACTTAGATAGGGATGAATAAATTTTTTGTTTAATATTTCAATTCTTAAAGTATCACTTAAATTTTCATTAAGTTTAAAATTTGAACACATTTCATCAAGCATTTTGTCTGTTTTATCCGATTCATTTTGTGCATTTAAAAATGTTGAAAGCAGTAGAATAATTATCAACACTGATTTTTTCATGATAAGTGATTTTTATTGTAGCGCCCAAATCTACGAATTACAATAATATCAGGCTATGAAAATTCGGGCTTTTCATCTTTAGAAACCATAATATCCCTGTGAACCCTGATTTCCCACTGCACAAAATCTGCGAAAGTTCAAACATATATGTTTTTCACTACAGTAATTTGTATTTGGTTTAAAACAGGGGTGTTTGTAATCAAATACTTTTTACATTGGTTACAAACAACCTTGTTTTTGTTAAAAATACTTTATTGAAGGTCTTACGCAAGTTGCGGGAAACAAAATACAATTATGTTTTGTTTCCCGGAATAGGGTTTGGAATGAAATACTATTAATTTGAGGTGAGGTTACCTTTATTTTTTCTTTCAATAATGAGATACGCTGCATCCAGCATTTTGGTGAGGTGAATGTATGGGCTTATCATATTCCTTTCCGGCAGATTGTTGTAGATTCCCAGTGAGAAATAGACCATTCCGGAAATAAAATAATCAAATTCCTTGATGCTGTATTCTCTGAATGCTTTTTTAAAGACCAACAGCGGATTTTGGTATTCCTTCTCGGAAAGCAAGCCAAGAACCAATGGGGAAACATCTTCCAACGGAGTATTGACGCTTCTTTTCTTTTCCTGTAGTGCAATGAAGTAGCCTGCACGGATGAATGGCCGCATCGCCTGCTGAAAATGAAAAACGACGGCCGGATGTTCTTTTATCCAGCTATTTCTTTTTACCGCATAACTTATAATGTCGTTTAGCAGCTCTTTGGATGCTGTCAAGTCATTGAGCTTAAAATAGTTTTCCATTAGCTGTATGCCGCAATATTTCTTCCGGCCTTTACCAAGCCGGGAATGAAGGTCTGTTCTGGTTTTTTTCATGAGTTTGTATTTTTTTTACTGTACGATTTTACAGGCTGTAAAGGAGGAAGTCCGCCTGAACTTCCTGCCCATACAAGCCAAAGGTAATATGATAGAATTTGTGTTTTTACAAAAAGCCCTAAAGCCGCAATGAGTTGTACACCCCATTGTACCGTATCATGATACTTTATGTTGTAAAGCAGACTTAGAAAAAGATGATTGTAGAAAACAGAACAGCATGAAAATAAAACGGCATGAGACTCTACAATATCCGACTTGAGGTACTGGTATACCGTGCAACAGATAAGAGAGCTCACGCCTAGGTCGTGAGCTTCTTGCTTATCTTCTCGTTGCTTTTAAATTACCAGTTTTCAAGTCGAGATTCTAAGCAATAGCTTCTAATATTCTTTGAAGTATCGCAAAGCTACATTTCTTGTAGCTTATGTTACAAATATAATAAAAAAACACAATATTGGCATATATCCCAATAAGATTTATTTTTTATAAATGCAATTTGCTTGAAAACATAGTATTAATGGATTTTCAAGAAGACCTGCGAATTTTGATTGGAAAGCGTATTGTTGAAATTAGAATGAGAAATAATCAAACTCAACAAGATTTGGAATTTTTAACAGGTATTGATTCAGCAGAAGTGAGTAAATATGAAAAAGGGAAAAGAAATCTAACCTTAAAAACTATGATAAAATTTGCTGTAGCATTACAAGTTCATCCAAAAGAGCTCTTTGATTTCGATTTTGATATCAACAGATACAAGAATGAAGAATAAAGAAAAATCCTAGCGAGAGCTGGGATTTGTTTTTATTAACCTATCAGGTAATAGAATAAGTTTTTCAACTTGGTGATGTGGTGGATTTTAAAGCACTAAAGTTTAATAGAATTACTGATGCTGAACTTTGCACAATTGATTAATTGAAGCACTTCGGCCTCGCTTTGGGCAACCCCTTGTTAGCTGCTGCCTTTTTCCTGATTATTTTGTTTTTCTAATATTTTGTTATAAAGTTCGTTACGCCTGTTAAAAGATTTTATTGTCCCGATAACTGCACCTGTTTTTGTAAGTAAATAATTGAATTCCCAATTATCGTAATCATTGAATGTAAATTGAATTTTTTCAGCATCAAAGTTTTTTAGTTGTTCAATTTTGTCAGCGACTAGTTTAAGTTTTTCTGTTGTCAAGGAATTTAAAACTTTGTCAGCCTTGTGTGTTGTAATTACTAATTCAATATTGCATTCTGTGTTTGGGTAAGAAATGACAAAGTTTTTTGGTCGGTTTGATGGTTTGGCTTTTTTAATAGTCTCAATAGCAAGTGTAGATATTAATTTATAGAATTTAACCAAATCTTCACCAACTGCTTCCCCTAATTTTTCGGTTACCTTTGATTTAATGATTCCAAGTGTTGTAGCAAGAATTTTAGTTATTGTGATTACAGTTTCTGGGTCGGGCAATTCTGACTTTCGTCCAAATTCAGATGTGTCAAATTCTAAATCAGTTTCTTGTTTTACTAACTCATAAATTTCTTTATGCCCGTTTAGTTTTTCAAAATTAGCTGGATCTGTTGCAATAGATAATTTTGTTGCCTCGTTTTCTTCGCATTCAATAAATGGGTATTCTCCTTCACTGAAATACTCTTTCACCAATTTAGTTCCGTCGTTAAGTGTAATAAACTCTTGTTTGTCAAAATACATCATTTCAGCAGACAAATAATATTGTTCGTCATCACCTTGAAAAACTTCTCCATTAGAGATTGCTCCAAAAGGAGGAAATGTTCTTATATGTTCTAAACCTAAACGTGGTTTTCTTTTTCCGTTTAGCTGAGGCAACATACTGTCAAGTGCACTTTTCATCATCATATATCCTTGACTGTCTAAATGCGTTGAACTAACAATATATTTCTGTTTTCTTATCATAATCGGGGTCTGTTAAGATTGCAGCTAACATCCAAATTTAGGCATCGTGCAATATTCAATTACGCTAATGTTGTTTTGGTTCTAGCTATCTATTTGTTAATCATCAAATATATAATATAAATATACTATTTCATTACGGAAAACCATAATACAAACAAAAAACCGCCCTATAAAAATAGAACGGTTAGTATATTAAATTGCCTCGGTCGCTGACCGTTGCCAATACAATGTTGTGCGATGTTCTTTTAAGAGTTCCATTCCATCCATCCAAATAACATATGATGTTCTTTACAAAATAGTGTTTTTCCTCCTGAAGCAATTAATCCTGAACCAATTGACCAATTTTCTGAATTAATTTCGTCTCTACTATAATAAGTTTTACATTTAACACAATAGATAGAAATGTATTCATTTTTTCTTACAGTCTTCTGTGAAAAGGATGCTATGTAGTTTGTGTTATCTTTAAAATCCAAATTTTTGTTATTATTTAATGCTTCAACTAATTCAGATCTAATATTCAAGATCGAATTATACTCAGTATGTCTTGGTGCATCTTTAGGGAGGTTTTTACAAAATTTTTTATAGTAATTAATTTCTTCATCATATATTTCAATGAGTTTTATTATTTCTATCTTAATGATTGAAAGGTATTCTTTGTTGTGATAAAAGTTGAATTGATAATAACTCATTTTTATTTTAACTTATTACTAAAGATGTGAAATGGAGAAATAGTGGTGAAAAAGTAGGAGAGGGCTTTCAATTCTGATATTAATCCCGTATTTTTCCAATACCATGTTGTTTTATTTATTGATAAAAGGAAGTTTAAAAATTTTCACATTATTTAAACCGCCATTTTCAAAATATTCGGTTTGTACAACAAAGTAGGTTGGGGAATTTTCAATTACCCTGAAAGTCAGTGATTTATTTTTGAGATAGGTTTCATCATAATTACTGTTGGTTTCCAGCAGATTTAATTTGTACGTGCACTTATCAACCCATTCAATTTTATTAATAGAATAAACATTGTTTTTTCTTGTTTCGATAACTTCATTTTTTGTAAATGTCAGGTACGATTTTTCTGTTTTTTGCAGCGTTTCATAATAGTAGATTCCTGTTTTAATATCATCACAATTGGAGATGCTTTCTTGCTTTTCGCGGACAAATTCTTTTTTTCTGTATTCTAAAAAACTTTTACAATTACTTAGCAAAAGTCCTTCAATAGATACGTAATAATCTTCAATGTCTTTTGTGTGGGTATTCTGAGGGTCATTAAATTTTTTAACAATTTCAGTATAGTTATTGTCAAAACTTTTTTGGGCACATTCTTCCAGTTTTTTTTCGGGATCTTTTAAGTTTTCTACATTTCCTAAACAGGTACAAATTTCGTCTGATATTTTTTTCTCCAAATTTTGAGAAAACAAACTAATTGAGCTAATTAATAATATAAATTGTAGTATTCTTTTCATTATGATAAAATTACAGTTAACATCTAAATTTACGCATTATGCCAATATACACTATGTACAATTGCGCTAATGTTGTTTTGGTTTTTATTTTGAAAGTTTAGATTTTTTGCTATTCAAGGCTTTCTGCTTTATCCATTGTACAGCAATATCAAAAGGTGCCGTATCGTTGCCGGAAGAAGTATTGTGCCCCAGTTTAGAAAAAAGAGTATACTCGAAAGGCTTGCCTTGTGTTTTAAGTGTATTTAATTGTTCTATACACAACTTTACAGGAATCTGTATATCTTTTTCGCCAAAAAGCCAAAGCCCGGGAATTGAAAGCATGTTCAGAGAGGTTTTTGGATCTGTCGCTGCAAATTGATATTTGTCCGGATCATTTCTGGTATGCTCAATGGCATCTGCTTCTGTGTGATTTTCCCAGAAATTATTGTTTCCATTAGTATAAAACTGAAACCGAAGCTGTTCCAGTGTTGTAATGGTAGGGCAACTAAATAAAACCATAAAATCAACTTGTGGATTTTTGCTCGCTGCAATCGGGATGATCCATCCGGCCTGGCTGAAACCCACTAATCCAATGGGTGTTTTTTTATCCTTCAAATAGGTTTGAAATGTTTTTACGGCTGCATTTGCATCGTGAGCCAATAAAGTAAGATTGGCAGTGTCGATATTATTCGTGCCGACAGATGGCCCTACATACACACCGCCGGATTCTCCCACGCCACGTTTGTCATAGGTGAGTACGGCAATACCTTCTTTGGCAAGACGCTTTGCAAACTCCATTTCTCTTTTTACCGGATCGGAACCGTGAACAATTACCACTGCTGCCAATGGTTTTTCAGGCTCTAAAATGGAACCTGCAAGAGTGATGCCCTGACTTTCAAACTTTACATCCCGAATGGTAAAGTCGGTTGATTGTGAAAATACAAATTCCGGTAAAGCTATTAATAACAGCCAAATATATAAGTTGGGAAAAAGGTTGATTTTCATTTTATTCTTCAACTTTTATTTCAATTTTTATTGTGTTTTCACATTGCTTAAAATTTATGTTTTTACTTTCGATAATTTTAATAATTTCCAAGCTATGATTTATCATTTTTTTAGGAACTAATTTTCCAATGTTTTTTTCCTCTATGGGATTTATTTCAATATATTCAATTTTGTTTATAATATTAGGTCCTGTCTGTCCGGTTTCAATATAATTCCCAGTAGGATTAATAATCCAATCTTCCCAAGTTAAATTTTTATCTTTATTTTTTAATTTTAATCTAAATTTTACCGGTTGAGAGTTTAATTCTTTTATTAATTCAAATAAATTATCAGTGTTCATTTTTATCAATATAGTTTTTAAGATGACACATACCATCCAAATTTACATATTACGCCAATATTAAGACCTATGAAATTTTAGGAATGTTATTTCTTCTTTCTCCTTTCAATCATAAGGTACGCTGCGTCCAGCATTTTAGTCAGGTGAATGTACGGGCTTATCATATTCCTTTCCGGTAGATTGTTGTAGATTCCCAGTGAGAAATAGACCATTCCGGAAATAAAATAATCAAATTCCTTGATGCTGTATTCTCTGAATGCTTTTTTAAAGACCAACAGGGGATTTTGGTATTCCTTCTCCGAAAGCAAACCAAGAACCAACGGAGAAACATTTTCCAATTTGGGAACTGTAGTTGTTTTCTTTTCCTGCAACGTTATGAAGTAACCTGCACGGATAAATGACCGCATCGCCTGCTGAAAATGAAGGATAACGGACGGATGTTCTTTTATCCAGCTGTTTCTTTTTACCGCATAACTTATAATGTCGTTTAGCAGCTCTTTGGATGCTGTCAGGTCATTGAGCTTAAAATGGTTTTCCATTAGCTGTATGCCACAATATTTCTTCCGGTCTTTCCCAAGCCGGGAATGAAGGTCTGTTCTGTTTTTTTTCATGAGTTTGTATTTTTTTACTGTACGATTTTATTGGCCGTAAAGGAGGAAGCCCGCCTGAACTTCCTGCCCATACAAGCCGAATGAATATGATAGAATTTGTGTTTTCTAAAAGCCCTAAAGCCGCAATGGATTGTACACCCCATTGTACCGTATCATGATACTTTATGTTGTAAAGCAGGCTTAGAAAAAGATGATTGTAGAAAAACAGAACAGCATGAAAATAAAAACGGCATGAGACTCTACAATATCCAACTTGAGGTACTGGTATACCTGTACACAGATAAGAGAGCCCACGCCTAGGTCGTGAGCTGTTTACTTATCCTCTCGTGTACTTTAAATTACCAGTTTTCAAGTTGAGATTCTAAGCAATAGCTTCTATATTTCTTTGAAGTATCGCAAAGCTACATTTATTGTAGCTTATTGTACAAATATAATATAATTTTTTAATTGTAGGTTAATTCAACTACATTTTTTTATTGTAAACTTTCCAAATTGCTTTGATAATGGTATTGCAATGGATAGAATTGAGTTTCGAATAGCTTTTGGTAAAAGAGTTGAAAAATTTAGAAAGAAGTTGGGATTAAGCTATCGGGAGTTAGCTCAAAAATGTGATGTAGACCACAGTAATATCAGCAAAATTGAAAAAGGAGAGGTTGATTTAAGAATCTCTACACTACAGGAACTAGCTAAGGGCTTAGAAGTTCATCCTCAAGAATTATTTGATTTTAAAATAGAATAAAAAATAAGCTCCAAAGTATCAAACTTTCGAGCTTGGTTATAAAGGCAATTTTGTTTTATAGACTTAAAGACAAGGAACTTTGTGTAATTAGGATTTACAAAAGCAATTTTTAAATCAAAACTTGAAATTTACTTTTGTTAAAAATCTATTACCAGAAATTTATTTTTTTCTCCACGTAGTTCCTCGACCTTGAGTTCCAGGAGTTTGTTCAAGAAATCCTTTGTCTCGTAGACTGTAGAAAATTTGTTTCATAGTATTTTCTGAGCCAACATTAGAAAGTTCTCTTGCTGTTCTGTTATTGATAGAAGGATTAGATTCTAAATATTTCATAATAACTTCTTCTGGTGAGGCTAATGACTCATGTCTAATCAATACTTGAACTGAATTTTCTTTTTCAACTATTAAGGGTTCTTTCAACTTTAGTTTTTTCATAGCATCAAAAGCCGTATTTAACCCTTCACCAACATCTTTGTTAGGTGGGTTTGGAAATTTATTAATTAATCTTACGATAGCTCCATTCCTTGCAAATTGTTCTTTTAATATATTTCCTGTTGTGACATGTCCTGGTAATCTACCTGGACTCTCAACTTCAATTCGATTATCGAATATTCTTATATGTATATCAGAGGCAAGACTATAATCTCTATGTAGAACTGCATTTGTAATAATCTCATGCAATGTTTCATTTGGATAATGAATTGTCGTTTCACCATCTTCTGTAAAAACTTTAATTGTTTGAATAATCTCGGTCACTTTGGCAACAGCTTCATAAACTTGTTCATAGGCACAACCTTCTACTGAAATAGGTGTGAACGCAAGTGTTTCTCGTATCCCAACAGATTCTTTTGTCATGTATCTATAAATCTTAATTCCACTTTGTTTTGGAAGAGCAGCTTGTGGATTGTCGGCAAATAGCATAACAGCTGCGACAGTTGGGTGATTGGTTTTAATTAATAACTGTTTTTTTAACCAAGGTATTGGCTCAGTAGTTGGAATCACTTCAATCATAAACTTGTAAATGGTAAGTGAATCTGAAACAAAATCAAGAGGAACATCTAGTGTGTTATCTTCAAATGAAGAGACACCTTTGTCTAATTGTAGTCTAGTTAATTTTTCAGCTGTTTCAACAGGTAAACTTTGTGCACCACGTCTTATATAAGGTATCCCATCAGAAGCTTTTACAATTTGTTTGGTTTTAAGAATTCCGATTTGTAAAACTAACCCAATTTGTCCCGCAGCAGTTAAAAATGTATAAGTGAAATCTGTTCCAAGTGGAAAAAGTTCTTCAAATATTTGAATGTGACCATTAGCTGCTTCTACATCTGCAAAACCCCTCCATTGACGAGTTTTAACGCCAGAGACTTCTATCTCGTCAATACCAATGTAGATTTCCCCACCAACCGTATTAGCAAAAGCGGAAATTGTTTTTGTAAGTTTTCCTGGTCTGATATCTATAGCCTTTAAATCTCTGAAATGGTCTTCTTCTATAGTTAAAATATAATCCTTCTGTTTTTCGCTTATTTCTTTTGTTTCTATCATTCTAGTTTTGTTGAATAAAATTGCTTGTAAGACCCAAATTCAATCATTGTAATGGATTAAAATGTCATTAAGTTAAATATACGTAACTAATTCGATGTAAAAAATAAAATTTCATATTTTTTCATACTAATGATGAGCCTAAAAATAAAGGAAATTATAAGGCTGACAACTGAACGATATATAAAAAACCGCTCTACAAAGCAGAGCGGTTAGTATATTAATTGTCTCAGCGATACGATGTTACATCATTCCCGGCATTCCACCGCCCATTGGCATAGCTGGTTCGTCTTTTTTTACTTCAGTGATTACACATTCGGTTGTTAAAAGCATTCCGGAAACAGAAGCTGCGTTTTCAAGGGCAACCTTAACCCATATTTTGCCAATACAATGTTATCTGTAGTTGCATTATTCGGTTTTTGATCGAACGAATTTAAGTGTGTCAGTAATTATTGGTTTTGTCCAACCAATGTTTTCATCGGGATTTTTTTGTTCAAGGACTACTTTTACAGTATCAGAAAGTTTGTCAAGATAAATTATTTTTCTTCCGTTTCCAATTTCGGTGTAATTTTCATCTGTCGATAATCGAAGTTCAAACGGAAAATCTATAAAGTAGTCCCTATAATCATATTTAAAAATTATTTCCAATGGATAACTGATATTTGAAATTTTATTATTTTCATCGTATTCTATTTCAATTTTTGCAGTGTAAAACATTACATCTTTTTTGTTTAATAAGGTATAATTATTTTTTAATGGTTTATAAAAAACATTTTCAATACGCTTTTGTTTAGCTTGTTTTACATCGTTTTCTTTTGTTGCTGCAAATACTATAAATGAATAGCTTAAAGCATTTCCAATTAAAAGAGGAATAAATAATTTTTTAAAACTGAATTTGAAAATTTTTGATATAGCGAAAGTTTCAATACACACACTTCCCAAACACATCAAAAAATAAGTTGCAATCCAGTTAAATTTGTCAAAAGTTGCATTTGGAAGAAATCTATCAATTGCAAAATGCCAAATTAACATTGCAAACATCATCACAAGAGTTCCAAGAAATCCAGAAATTAAATTTCCGATTATTGACATTAGCACAGATTTTTTCCAACCAATTTTAAGAAATACATAAATAGTTATGGTTTCAATAATTATTGTAAGGAAAATTAAATACCAAAATTTTTGAACTTCTTCACTAACATAAATAGCGGGCCAAATTACATTTAATAAAGTCATTTATTTTTTGCGAGATATTGGTTTTGCAATTACAGATAACGTCCAAATATACGCATTGCGCAAATATCACATATATATTATTGCGCTTATTTCATATGTGTATTGTACAATTGCTTGTTAAACAGCGGTTTATTTTTAGTTGTTTTTGGATAAACGCAATAGTATATAATAAATGATAAACAAAAGAGTTATCTACAAAATAAAAAACCGCCCCACAAAAGCAGAACGGTTTATATATTAAATTGTCTCAGCGACACGCTGTTACATCATTCCCGGCATTCCGCCACCCATTGGCATAGCTGGTTCGTCTTTTTTCACTTCAGTAATTACACATTCAGTGGTTAAAAGCATTCCGGAAACAGAGGCTGCATTTTCAAGGGCAACTCTTGTTACTTTGGTAGGATCTATGATCCCTGCTTCAAGCATGTTTACGTACTCGTCAGTTTTTGCGTTGTATCCGAAGTCACCTTGTCCTTCAGCTACTTTAGCTACAATTACAGAACCTTCACCGCCTGCGTTGGCAACGATTTGTCTTAATGGCTCCTCGATAGCTCTCTTAACGATCTTGATCCCTGTAGTTTCATCAGAATTGATCCCTGTAAGGTTTTCCAAAGCTGAGATTGCTCTTACTAAAGCAACACCACCACCAGCAACGATACCTTCTTCTACAGCAGCTCTTGTAGCGTGTAGAGCATCGTCAACTCTGTCTTTTTTCTCCTTCATTTCCACTTCAGAAGCAGCACCTACGTAAAGTACGGCAACACCACCGGCTAACTTAGCCAGTCTTTCCTGAAGCTTTTCTCTGTCGTAGTCAGAAGTTGTAGTTTCCATCTGAGCTTTGATCTGGGCTACTCTTCCTTTGATTCTGCTTTCGTCACCGCCACCGTTTACGATAGTTGTGTTATCTTTATCGATCGTTACCTTTTCAGCAGTTCCAAGCATATCCAGAGAGATGTTTTCCATAGTGAAACCTTGCTCCTCAGAAATTACCTGTCCACCTGTAAGGATCGCGATATCTTCCAACATTGCTTTTCTTCTGTCCCCGAATCCCGGAGCTTTTACAGCAGCAATTTTAAGAGAACCTCTCAGTTTGTTTACCACCAAAGTAGCTAAAGCTTCACCTTCCACTTCTTCAGAAATAATTAAAAGAGATTTTCCGCCTTGTGCAATAGGCTCAAGAACCGGAAGCAATTCCTTCATTGAAGAGATTTTTTTCTCTACCAAAAGGATGTATGGGTTTTCTACTTCAGCTAACATTTTTTCAGGATTAGTCACGAAGTAAGGCGACTGATATCCTCTGTCGAACTGCATACCTTCCACAACATCTACCGTTGTATCGATACCTTTAGCTTCTTCTACAGTAATTACTCCTTCTTTACCCACTTTTCCGAAAGCCTCAGCGATCAAAGCACCAATAGTTTCATCATTGTTGGCAGATACAGAAGCAACCTGCTTTACCATTTCTGTAGAATCTCCAACAGTTTTAGACTGAGACTGAAGGTTTTGAACAACTGCAGTTACCGCTTTGTCGATACCTCTTTTCAGATCCATTGGGTTAGCACCAGCAGCTACGTTCTTAAGACCTTCTCTTACGATAGCCTGTGCCAAAACAGTAGCGGTAGTAGTACCGTCTCCCGCAATATCATTGGTTTTGGAAGCCACTTCTTTTACCATCTGCGCTCCCATGTTTTCTACTCTGTCTTCAAGTTCGATTTCTTTCGCTACAGAAACACCGTCCTTAGTTACGTGAGGTGCACCGAAAGATTTTTCAATCACCACATTTCTCCCTTTTGGTCCTAAAGTTACCTTTACTGCATTAGCCAATGCATCAACTCCTCTCTTTAGAGCGTCTCTTGATTCAATATCGAATTTTATTTCTTTTGCCATATTGTTAAGCTTTAAGCTTTAGGCAGTAAGCAGTAAGCTTTTGCCCTGAAGCTGTTAATTATTATTTAATAATTTTTTTCTAAGTTGTATAATTTTTTGTCTGATTAAATTCAGTTTTGGATTAAGGCCTGATAGCTGGTCTTCGGAAGTGAAACCTAAATCACAGGAAAGGAATAGTAAATATTCGGTTTCGTTTGTAGAACCTATACTTATTTCTAAAAATCTTGCAAATTCTTTGTCTGTAGCTCTTCCGCAGCCTTCTGCAATATTTGTTGGAACAGAAACTGCTGCTCTTCTTATTTGAGACGTTAAACCAAAAAGCTCTGATTTTGGAAAATTTTCAGAAATAATATAAATTTCTTTTACCAACTCGTGGGCAATTTTCCAGGTGTCATATTTTTTGTAGTCTCTCATTGCCTATTGCTTATAGCCTAATGCCTACTGCTTTTATCCAATCACTCCTAAAAGATCTCCTTCCTTAACGATTAAGTAATCTTTACCTTCCAATTTCAATTCAGCTCCTGAATATTTTCCATAAAGTACTTTGTCACCTACCTGAACAGTTGTAGGTTCGTCTTTTTTACCAGGACCTACTGCTACTACAGTACCTTCTTGCGGCTTTTCCTTTGCAGTGTCCGGGATAATAATTCCTGATGCTGTTTTAGTTTCTGCTGCGATTGGCTCTATCAGAACTCTGTCTGCCAATGGTTTAAAGTTTACTGACATAATATATTTATTTTTTTAATTATTTCTGTCTAATAATTCTCTAAATGTATGCCATGAGATGGCGGTGGCTGAAATGGCAGACTTTTATGTGTGGATGTGAAAATTTGGCAGAAAAATGAAAAAGATAAAGCCGGAAACTTCCGGCTTTTTGTATTTAATTCTAATAATTCTGTGAATTAAGGGCAGTTCTGTCCCGGTCCTATCCATAAGATACATTTTCCCTGTTCGTTCCATTCACAGCAAACAAGTCTGGCAGCACCTCCCATAATCAATTTTTGGGCGTCTCTGCTTAATGATTTAGCATTTTTCATGATTAATATTTTAATTTGTTTTTAGATTCCTGAACATTTATAGTCAATCAGGATTTTTGACGATTTGGTGTGTAATTGTTATTCAAAGATAGGGAAAATATGAATTGGTTATTCACTGTTTGTGGATTAATTATTGGAGTTTGTATTTTGAAAATCAGTATTGTATATGTTTGAATGTGAGATAGTATGATTGAATCAAAAAAAGGTAAGAAAAATATTACTGTATTTCATGTTTTTTTGAAGCCTGATTTATTTTTGAAATCACAGCCCCGGAAATAGCGATACTGATAAAATTGGTAACAGATCTCGCTTCATTCATAAAACGGTCCACACTGTAAAGAAGCGCAATATCCGTTAACGGAATTTTCCCAAATCTGTTTAAGGTAAAAATAAGAGCTAAAAATCCCGATCCCGGAACACCTGAAGCAGTTTTTGAGGTTATGGAAATAATGACGAAAAGCCACAGATAATCACTTAAGTTGAGTGAAATATCATAAAACTGAATAAGAAAACAACAGGTAACGGAAATATAGATACATGCTCCCGAAAGATTAAAATTATATCCCAAAGGAATTACAAATCCTAAAATTTTTCTGCTGTACCCTTCGGATTCCATTTTATCAAAGATCAGAGGGAAAGCGGTCTTTGAGGAAGAGGTAGTGACTACCAGGATGATTTCCTCTTTTAAATCCAGTAAAAATTTCCACAGCTGGATTTTAAACAGATAAGCTACTGCCCCTAAAATCCCGAAAATAAAAACAATATCGGCAAGATAAACCGTTGCCACTACTTTACTGAGGGGTAAAAGGGTATTGATACCATAAACAGCAATTCCATAAGCGATATTACAGAAAATAACAGCCGGAAGAATGATGTATAGATATTTGATTACCGTGTAAAAAACCTTAAGGCCGCGATCCAATATGTTCAGGAACTTTTCCCTTCCTTTGGAGAGATTCATAAAAATTCCGGCTACAATTGAAGTGATAAGGAAAATCCCATGCCTGTTAAGATACAGCCTGCCGGATAAACTTGCATCATTGATTTCAAAGGTTCTGGGAAGAGATTTACTGATCCTGGAGGTATCAATTCCCGTATCGGCTCCGGGTTTTACCGCAAAACCGAAAATAAATCCTAAAACAATAGCAATAGAGCTTAAAATCAGAAAATACAGAATAGTTTTCCATACGATACTCCTCGCGTTTTTGATCCCTGAAAGCTGGCAGATCCCGTACATGATCGCCATGAAAATAATAGGAAGGATGATCATTTCCAGTACCATGAAAAAATACCGGCTCACAATTCCCAGTTTAATGCTTGTCTCAGGTGCATAATGTCCTGTAAGCACTCCACCGAGAATTGCGGCAAATACATATAAGGTAAGATTTTTTAAATATCTTCCTGTGAATGTTTTTTTAGTTTCAAAAAGGTTCATCTGAAAAAAATATACTGTCTGTGCAAAACCGGGAGTTTTTTACATATCCGAAATATAATAATAATTAACGAATTGAGATTAGATCACACCAAGAATCAACGCTGCCAGAAGCATCACAATGGAGGAGCCCAAAGCCCATTTTAAAGTATACTTCAAATGATCGGAAAATTCCACACCTGCCAGTGATACCAGCAGATAGGTAGAAGGAACCAGCGGGCTCAGAAGATGAGAACCCTGCCCGATAAGGCTTGCCCGTCCCAATATTTCCGGTGAAATTCCCAGCTGATGTCCGGTAGTGACAATAATAGGAAGTATCCCAAAATAATAGGCATCATTGGACAGGAAAAAAGTAAGCGGAATACTGAATAGGGCGGTCACAATATTCAGATAGCCTCCCCAGCTTTTCGGCACTATTTCTATCATGCTGTTTCCCATTGCCTGCATAATGCCTGAACCATTCAGAATTCCCGTGAAAATTCCTGCTCCGAAAATCATTCCTGCTACTGATAGGGCGTTTCCTGCATGTTTGGAAATAATTTTCTGCTGGTCTTTCAGTTTTGGATAATTGATGATGGAAGCAATACAGAATGCAATCATAAAGGCAATGCCTAAAGGAACAATATCAAGGATCATCACCACTAAAAGAGTGATTGTAAGGGCAAGATTAATTAGAATCAGCTTGGGACGACGGAGTTTAGGATCTGCTTCACCAATAATATCATTGCTGTTGTAATTGGTAAATTTTCCGTGTTTGGCAATCCTTATTTTTTCTCTTCTTCCCAAAATGTAAGCCACAAATATAACCCATAGAATACCTATAGCCATGATAGGGATCATAGGAACAAAGATTTCTGTATGCCCAAGCTTCAGGGAGCTCATAACTCTTGCGGTAGGACCTCCCCAGGGTAGAATATTCATAATCTGGCCAGCCAGCATAATAATGCAGGTAAGAATTAACGGATTCATGCCCTGTCTTTTGTAAAGCGGAAGCATTGCAGCAACTACAATTAAATACGTGGAAGAACCATCGCCGTCCAGTGAAACCAAGGCTGTAAGAATGGCAGTTCCTATTGTTGTTTTGATGGGATTGTCCCCAACAGCTTTTAAAATTATATTCACTAAAGGCTCAAAAAGGCCAGTGTCTATCATTAAACTGAAATAAAGGATGGCAAAGATCAGCATCACACCTGTTAGCGCTATTTCTTTGACACCGTTTTTCATCATATCTCCCAGTTCAGGTCCGAAACCCGCGAAAAGAGCAATGGTTACCGGTACGATGACCAAAGCTGTAAGCGGTGTCATTTTTTTATTCATGATCAGGACCATAAAGATCAGGATCATGAGAAATCCGAGGAATGTAAGCATAGGTGATTGATTTATAGTTATTTATTTTTGTTTTTTCTCCAGTCGAAGCTGTTTCTGTAGCCGATGTAGCCATAGTTGCTTGTGGAACCAGTTTCCAGCTGGTTGATAAAAGCCACTTCAATCGCTGAATTTTTTCCTACTTTAATGCCAAGTCCGGCTGTTAAACGGTTGCTGTCGAACGGATCTTCCTTTACCACATTCATCCTTAATTCATTTTTCAGGATACCGTACAGTTTTTCTTTTTCTCCTGCTTTGTTAAATGGAATTCTCAGAGAAATCAGATAACGGAGACGAACGATAAATTCATTGGGATTGCTTATGAATCTTTCTTCCACCCGGAAACGGTGCGAAACCGAAGTTCTTCCGATATTACCTCCTAGTGTTACCTGCTGGAAAGGTCTTTTTTCATACCTCTCTTTTTTGGTATTGTCAGATTTATAGGAATCCAGTACCAGGAACATGAATCCGGCAGCGGGTTTTACTTCCTTGGCTACTTCGTAATCTACGTAGGCAGAAACCAGGAAAAGCCTTGTGTCATAAGCCAGGTCAAAGGAACGGTATTGTGACAGAGCCGTTAAAGTACTTTTATCCGTCAGTCTTGCCGACATCAGATACTGGAACCACATATTGTAGCTATCACGGCTTTGAGCATCTGCCTGATGGATTATTCCGAACAGCAGAATAATGATTAATTTGAATTTAATTTTCATGTAATATTGAGTTAATATCCTGATGTTTCAAATATATTTATAAGAACCAGCCGCAGATTTATTTTTCAATCAATGACAGTTTTTATCAGTGAACTGCACGGCGGGCTTAAAAAGATGGTATATTTGAAAGATTGAAAATTGAGGTTTTTAGATGTTTTTAATTGTAAATATTGTATTTATATTGTTGGTTTTCAGGCTTTTGTTTAATGCGAAAGTTTTGAAAAAGCTGATGGAATATCATTGGGGACTTTTGCTGAAGTTTCAGCACATTCTTTTCCTTTTGATCTTCATTTTAATTACTTTTTTTACCGAAAACTACTTTTTGGATGTTCCGGAACTCATCTGGAGTGTTATATCAGTCATTATTTTTAATGTCGGAATTTACAGTCTCGTCTATTCTTATCTCGTCCCTGAATTTTATCTTTCCAATAAATATCCTGAATTCATTCTCTTTGCCCTGATCACTTTTCTGGTCTCGAGCCTTTTCAGGATTCTGCTTGAACCGGCGGTTTTTAATATGAGTTTTAATGAAAACCTTTCCAATACAAAATTTCTGTACAATGTATATACCGCACAGGGAATTGTGATACTTGTTGCTTCATTTCTTGGAATTACAAAGGATAAATTTTTGATAGAGCAGGATTTTAAAGACCTGGGTGAGGAAAAAGACCAGCTGTACCTTGATCTTTTGAAATCTAAAATGAACCCCCATTTTTTACTCAATACGCTTAATAATATTTATTCCAAAAGCTTTCAGCCTTCGGAAAATACCTCGGAATCTATATTGCAACTCAGTAAACTGCTTCAGTATGTGATTTATGATACAGGAAAGGATAAAATCAGTATGGCTCAGGAGTTTTCATCCATTAAATCTCTTGCTGGATTATATCAGTTAAAGTACAATAATGTCTTGAACATCACTTTTACTGTTGAAGATGAAGAAACGCTGGAATTAATTGATATTCCGCCTTCTGTATGCCTTACTCTGTTTGAAAACGCCCTGAAACATTCAGCTGTGGGAATAGAAGAGGGGAGTTATATTAAGGTAGGCTATAAAATACTTGATCAGGAACTTTTATTTGAAATTCAGAATTCCGTGGCCAGGAAGAAGAACCTTGTCGGGAATCTGAATGACAGTGGTTTGGGGAATGAAGCGGTAATCAATATTCTTGAAAAAAACTACGCAGGAAGATTTACTTTTATATCTGAACCTATAGAAAATAATAACTATCAGACGATCTTAAAAATAAAATTGTAATGGCTAATCTGACAATCGTAAGTGTAGATGATGAATATCCGGCGCTCCAGCTTATCCAAAAATATTGCGGACAGATGGAAGATGTGGATCTGCTGAAAATTTTTCAGAATCCGGAAGAAGCACTGGAATATCTTAAACAGAATAGAGTAGATCTGGTAATTCTGGATATCAATATGCCTTACATCAACGGAATTGAGCTTTTACACCAGTTACCTTACAAACCGCTGTGCATATTTCTCACTCTGGAAACTCAATACGCGGTTAAAGCCTTTGAATTGGATGTTGTTCATTATCTTGTAAAGCCTGTAGATTTTGATACATTCAGGAAAGCAATTAATAAGGCAAAAGATTTCTTGCAGTTTAAAAATTCTACGGAACATCAGAAGAAAGAGGATTTTATTATGTTCAAATCCAATTATGTGATGAATAAAGTACTTCTGGACGATGTGCGGTGGGTGCAGGGATTTGGAGAATATATCATTCTGGTAACCCATCTGAAAAAGTATATGCTCCTTGAACGGATGTCTAATTTTGAAGAGAAATTTCAAAATCTGGGATTCATAAGAATTCATAAGTCATATATTGTCCTGTCTTCTCATATCAGTTCATATGATACGGCTCATGTGTATCTTAAAGATGGGGAGAAACTTCCGCTTGGAAGGACTTATAAGAATTCTTTGAAAGCTTACCTGAACTAATTTCAACAACAGCTTCATCAATCAATTTGAAAAATTGATTCATTCTTTACAAACTTTAATTTTCGGAATGTGAATGAAACTTTGCGTTAAAAAATCTCTCGCAGATTAAGCTGATTGAGCAGATTTTTTCTTTTCCGGAATTATATAATTCAATAGGAGCGGGCTTTAGCCCGCTTAATGATTTAAAGAAACATAAAAGGCTTTAGCCAAAAAATATAATAAATTCAATAAAAAAGGCAGCCTCAAATAGGGACAACCTTTTTTTATTTTTATAATTTCTTTCCGCCTGCCTGCATCGGATTTTCTTTTCCATTGGAGCCACCTCTTACCGGACCGTCTCCCTGTTTCTGTTTAAACAACTGGAATTTTGAAACCTGGCCATCAGAACCGCTGCTGCTCCACAAATTATTAGAAGTATCAATATCTGCAGTTTCTCTCATTGGATCAAGCTGTATGGATTTGATCTTCTTATCAAAATAATAAGTCTTTGAAACCTTCTGCTCATTATGTCTCCAGATTTGTGCAGATGATTTGTCGTATAGTTTTGATCCGTCTTCAAAAGTGAATTCAAGGATGATCGGCATTACCAGTCCTCCTTTGTTTACAAAATCAATCTGGTATCCTGTAAGATTTTTGAATTTCTCCTTGTCTTTGGAATCTAATGGAAGACCGGCTTCTGCTTTTACAGTATATTCTTTATCATTGTCTACTTTTTCTTGGCCTCTGTCATATCTGTAATAAAAATCCTGAAGATCTTTGTCTTTATCCACATAGAAGGTAATATTTTTATCCTCCCTGTTTCTGATCTTTGAAATATCCTCAAAAGAATTCTGAAGCGGTTTTTCCACTTTATATTTTGTTTCTTGGGCTTCCTGTGGGGGAGTATTGAGGTCCGGAGTGGCAACAGTTACCTTATCAATGGCAATGTCTACAGGATCTGTTCCGTAGAACCATCCTCTCCAGAACCAGTCAAGATCCTCTCCGCTGGCATCTTCCATTGTACGGAAGAAATCTGCGGGTTCGGGATGCTTGAATGCCCATCTTTTAGCATAGGTTTTAAAAGCTTTGTCAAAAAGTTCCCTTCCCATGATGGTTTCACGAAGAATATTTAAACCTGTAGCCGGTTTTGAATAGGCATTCGGGCCAAATTGAGCGATATTTTCAGAATTACTCATGATCGGCTCCAGTTGGTCTTTTGGCAGCTTCATATAGTCTGTGATCGTCCATGCTGGTCCTCTTTTTGAAGGGAATTTATTATCCCATTTTTCCTCTGTAAGATATTCCGTGAACGTATTTAAACCTTCGTCCATCCAGCTCCATTGTCTTTCATCTGAGTTGATGATCATCGGGAAGAAATTATGTCCAACTTCGTGGATCACAACTCCAATCATTCCGTTCTTGGTTCCTTCGGAATAAGTTCCGTCTTTTTCCGTTCTTCCGAAATTGAAACAGATCATCGGGTATTCCATTCCGTTGGCCGCTTCGACGGACTGTGCTACGGGATATGGATAAGGAATCGTGAATTCAGAATAGGTTTTAATTGTGTGGGCAACTGCCTTTGTTGAATATTTTCTGTAAAGTCCATAAGCTTCTTTTGGGTAGAAGCTCATTGCCATCACTTTATTATTATTTTCAGGGATTGTAACGCGCATTCCGTCCCACACGAACTTTCTGGATGAGGTCCATGCGAAATCCCTAACGTCATTGGCGGCAAATACCCATGTTTTTCTTTGTTTGGAATGATTTTTTTCAGCCTTTTTCGCTTCATCCAATGTTACAATTTCCACAGGTTCGGCAGCGTTTTCAGCCTTTCTGTATCTTGACATCTGGTCTGAGGTTAAAACCTGCTCATAGTTTTTACATTCCCCTGTTCCGCCTACAATATGATCTGCAGGGACATTCATGGAAACTTTAAAATTTCCGAATACCAATGCAAATTCCCCGCGTCCTGTGAACTGGTGGTTCTGCCATCCGTGGAAATCACTGTATACACACATTCTTGGGTACCATTGCGCCATAGTGTACAGGTCATTTCCGTCTTCCGCGAAATTTTCATAACCGCCACGGCCACCCATTTTAATTCTGTTTGGGATATTATAATTCCAGTCTACTTTAAAGACGAGTTTTTCTCCTTTTTTTAGAACTTTCGGCAGATCAATACGCATCATGGTTTTGTTCACCGTATATTTCAAAGGATTTCCTGAAGCATCCGTTACCTTTTCCAGGTTTACCCCATAGCCGTTATCTTTTTCAGGAAGCTCAGTTACTTTCAGTTGCTGATCAGTAGTAGAAGCCGGCAGGCTAGAAGAAAATGCAAAACCTGCATTTTTTATATTGGATTGTTCATTTTCATCCAGCTGCAGCCAGATATAATCCAGGTCATCCGGAGAATTGTTGTAATAGGTAATGGTTTCTGAACCTTTCAGGTTTCTTTTGTCTTCATCAAGATAAGCTGTGATGTCATAATCAGCTTTGTTCTGCCAATATCCCTGTCCGGGAGCACCCGAAGCTGTTCTGTAAATATTGGGGGTAGGAAGAATGGTCCCAAGCTGTTCGAATCTGTTTCCGTGGTTACTTCCAGGATTGTTCTGAATATTTTGTGCGGTGAAGCCTGTATATGCAAATACAGAAAATGAAAATAGTACTGCTTTTAATTTCATTACCGGATTTATTTAAAAGTTATCAAAGATAATAATAAGTAGTTGAAATATTGAAAATGTTTCAAAGCTAGAACGGAATTCTTTCCAAAGTCATTTTTAAAGACAATGCAAATACCCCGGAAGAGACGAACAGTATCCAGTCTTTCTTATTAACCTTGAAAAGATTCAACAGGATAAATAAAGCGATGAGAATAGCTGTTACAATAACGATCTGTCCCAGTTCCAGTCCGGTATTAAAGCCCAGCAACGGCATGGCAATGCTCTGGCTTTTGGCAATCATTACCCTTGCTGTATTGGCAAAGCCCATTCCGTGGATGAGGCCGAAAATAGCTGCCAGATAGTAATTGGCCCGCATCAACGTCTGTTTTTTGTTTTTCATAAAGATATTATCCAGAGAAGTCAGTACAATAGTAAGCGGAATTAAAAATTCTACCCAGGCAGAAGGAACCCTGAAAACATCAAGAATACTTAATGCTAATGTGATGGAATGCCCGATTGTAAATGCTGTAACCAGAACCAGGATTTTTTTCCAGTCGTTGTAAGAATATACGGCAATCAGAGCCAGCACGAATAACTGGTGATCCAGGGCATCAAGAGAAATAATATGTTCCCAGCCAAGGTTTAAATAGAATAGAAAATCCTGCATCATAACGTAAAAATATAATGCGTACGAAAATAATGATTAATTTCGAACAAATTTTAAAGGTCAGGACTTATGAAGAACTTATGGCTGTTTTTGCTACCATTGTTTTTTTTATTCTCTTTTTCAGAAGTGAAGCATCCTTATCACGTAGGATCTGTAGAAATTAATTATAATGCCCAATCAAAATCTTTTGAGATTACCGGGAGGTTTTTCCTGGATGATCTGGAAAACGGGCTGGGTAAAAAATACGGAAGTTCTTTCCATTTTAATGATGAGAAATATAAGAGCAAGCTTAACGATGCTTTGGAAAAATACTTTGCCGAATATTTTAAACTGAAAGCTGATGGAAAGTTTTTAAAGGTAAATTATGTAGGTTTTGAAGAAGACAGTGAGTCTGTGAATGTTTTTCTTGAGTCAGAAAAGGTAGCATCTCCTAAAAAAATTGAAACTGCTGTGAGTTTTTTATATAATATTTTTGATGATCAGATCAATATTGTTCACATGATTGTGAACGGTGAAAGGAAAAGTGAAAAGCTGACCTATCCGAACCGCTATCTGTATCGGCAGTTTTAAATTTTCCATCAAATATTAAATCACCAATTGATGATTAATAATTTTAAATTGTATCATTTTTGAAATTATTTTTAATAATTATTTTTCAACATTTATTGAATTTTGTTGTTAATATTATATTTATAATAATATTTTATTATTTAACGAATATGCTATTTGTTTTTTCTTTAAAATAAATTATATTTGTGTAGAGCTATTTTTAGATGATTATTTTTTAATTAATGGTTTATTAAATTATACTTTTTATTGAAATTATAATTTTGCAGATAAATATGATTTAACAATTTTATCTCTTTAAAAAATAAAATTAATGAAAATAGAAAGGATAGCTTTTTGTGTTTTAATAATTTTATCGGATTAAGTAGGGATTGGAATAGATTCAGATAGAAAGAAATAAACATAATTAAACAGCAGATTCTAATAACACAAATTGTTAAAAAACACTTACGTTCCCTGTGAGTGTTTTTTATTTATTTTCCATCTGGATCAGTGAATTGATTCCTTTGGCATGGGTGAGGAGATCCGGAAAGAAATTATTATAACATTCCTGAAGAAAAGGTTTGTTTTCCATAAATGCTTCGAAAACAGGGATTTCCGGATTCAGGTACTTGGCTTTATTAAGAACATTCCGCATGCTGAATTTAATGCCCCAGTCTTCACGGTAATTGTACAGCCAGTCATCCGCTTCCATTTTAGCCAGCATCATTTTGAAATTCTCAGGAAGCCATTTCTCATGCTCATGAAGCACGCTGTAGACCCGTAATGAATGAGCCTTCCATTCAGCCGGAGAATGCAGGGAAAGGTCTGTAGCTACGAAATAATCCATGGCAACATCTACAAAAGCACCGGCATAAAGCCTGACTAAAGGTGAAAATACTTTCTTGGCTTCATGGATGGCGGGATGGGAATCTGTAAATGTATCAACTGCCCTGTGCATCGTAATGCCGTCCTGGATATCTTTCGGGAAAGAATAACGTTCATTGTTCCGGATAAAATCTTCAAGAAACTGTCCTACAATCTGCCCGTCGGTAAAAGAAAGAAAAGAGTGAGCCAAATAATTCATAGATTAAAGGTATAAATTATATGTGAATGAAGGCCACGCTTAATCTGTTAAAAAATCCTTTCATGGAAATCCTCAATTTTGCTTACCTCTTCAATTTTGATCCCGAATTTCCTTTTCGGAATTTTATTGAGATTTGAGACAAATATTTTTTCATAGCCTAATTTTTCAGCTTCTGTAATTCTCTGTTCAACTTGCGCCACTGGCCGGATTTCACCACTTAGCCCAATCTCTCCTGCAAAACAAAAGTGCTCGGAAATGGCAATATCTTCATTGGAAGAAAGAATGGAAGCCACCACGGCAAGATCTAATGCAGGATCATCCGTTTTTATACCTCCTGTAATATTCAGAAAGACATCTTTTGCGCCAAGCTGGAAACCTGCCCGCTTTTCCAGAACAGCTAACAGCATATTCAGTCTTTTTGCATCAAAACCGGTAGAGCTTCTCTGCGGCGTACCGTAAACTGCTGTGCTTACTAATGCCTGTATTTCCAGAAGCATTGGCCTGTTTCCTTCAAGAGTTACGGCAACGGAATTGCCTGAAAGTTCTTCAAATTTCTTCGTGATCAGGATTTCGGAAGGGTTTCTTATTTCCTTTAAACCTTGTGATACCATTTCATAAATCCCGATCTCGGAAGTAGATCCGAAACGGTTTTTATTAGCTCTGAGCAGCCTGAAAAGGTGGTTTCTGTCCCCATCGAAATTCAAAACCACATCCACCATATGCTCCAATACCTTTGGTCCGGCAATCTGACCGTCTTTGGTGATATGGCCTACGAGGAAAACAGGAGTATTGTTTTCTTTAGCAAATTTGATGATCTCATTGGAGCATTCCCTGATCTGGGAAACGGTTCCGGGTGAACTTTCTATCAGTTGCGACTGAAGGGTCTGGATAGAGTCAATAATCATGAAATCCGGTTCCAGTTTTTTGGCTTCGTGAAGGATTTTTTCCAATGAAGTTTCTGTGAAAAGAAAACAGTTCGGATTTTGAATGTCTGTAAGCCTGTCTGCCCTCATCTTAATCTGTGAAGCACTTTCCTCTCCTGAAACATAGAAAATTTTTTTCTTCATTTTTAAGGCCAGCTGAAGCAGAAGTGTAGATTTACCGATTCCGGGTTCACCTCCGATCAGGGTTACGGAACCCAATACAATTCCGCCACCCAGAACACGGTTCAGTTCCTCGGAAGGGGTCTTTATTCTGGGTTCTTCACTGGTCTCAACTTCAATAATGTTGATGACATGCTGTTTTGATTTTGAAAAAGGCGGAGTTTTGGATGAAGTTTTTTCCACCACTTCTTCCACAAGGGTATTCCATTCCCCACAGTTTTTACATTGTCCCATCCATTGGGAGTACTGGGTTCCGCAGTTTTGACAGAAATATGCTGTTTTCAGTTTTGCCATACTGCGAAGTTAAAAAAAATGAATGTCCTTTCAGAATTTTAGTTAATTTTCACACATGAAAAATGTTCTTCTGAAAAGCCTGGCCGTATTTGTTGTCATGAGTTTTCTCAACACTCAGCTTGCTTACTGGAGTGGTGAATTCATTAAGCTGCCTGGCGGGAAGTTTGGAATGCTGTCAACGGCCGTTCTTGTCGGATCTTTGATTATTACCGTTATTGCTTTGATAACAGTCGCGATATTCAAAGGAAGCTATAATTCGATATGGAAGATGGCTGTATTGTTTGAAATCCTTTACCTGTTGATGTTAATGCTGTCCGGGGCCAGTCCTGTTACTTATTTTACAGACAATACGGATTATCATCTGATAGATTTACTTTTATACCTGAATTCGATGGTAATTTGTGTCGTGGTGTGTCTTTTTGATGTTATTTATTCCAGAATACTTTCAACTAAGGTTAAAAACTAACCTACATCAATAATGAATTACATTTTATAGCATATCTTTACTCCAATTAAAAATAACATAAAAATATAGTACTATGAAAAAAGTATTTTTATCATTCGTATTCACGCTGTTAAGCGTTCTGGGTTTTGCACAGACTGAATGGTCGGTAGATCCCATGCATTCTTCTGTGAACTTTAATATCAAGCATATGGGTATTAGCTTCGTACAGGGACGATTCGATTCTTTTAAAGGAAAAATAACTGCTGAAGGTGCTAATCTGGACAATGCCGTTTTTGATTTTGGGGTAGAGGTGAATTCCATCAATACAGGTGTGGATATGAGAGATAAGCATCTTAAAAGCGCCGATTTTTTTGATGCTGATCAATATCCTGGAATGAGTTTTCACAGTACTTCCATTACTAAGGATAAAAATAATTCATATACACTGAAAGGAACCCTGAAAATTAAGGAGACTGTAAAAGAAATCAGTGTTCCGGTAACATTCGGAGGGGTTACTAAAAACCAACAGGGAAAAGAAGTGATGGGTTTCCAGACAAAATTCACGGTGAACCGTCTGGATTATGGGATTAAATATGATCCAACAGGTGCCGGAGTCGCTAAAGATGTAGAAGTAAGCTTATATTTTGAGCTGGTAAAACACTAGTTCTCTCAATAAACTAAAAAAAGGTTTTTCAATTATTTGAGAAACCTTTTTTATTAAACTGTTGCAGTCAGTATAATCCTAATTTTTTTAAATCTCTCGCAGATTTAACAGATGATGCAGATGTTTACGCTATAATTTAATCTGCTTGATCAGCTAAATCTGCGAGAGATTCAAGAGTATGGTTTAAAAATTTACCCTTCCTGAAGAAACTGTGAAGATTCCATAATCATCAATCAGCATATGCTCCTTTTCAATACCGTTGTATTTTAATACCCTGTCGAGCTCTTTCTGTGAGCGTCTTCTCATGATCCAGTCTTTGTTCTGGTGATTATTCAAAACATAGGCAATCATTTTCAGCTGAGGATGCCACGGCTGTCCCGTATAGACAACGAAAGAATCTTTTTCAGAAATAGAAGCTACTCCTTTAACAGCTCTTGAAGCCATTTCATTATCTCCGAACAGTTCCAGAATACCGGAAATAATTGTAATATTAGGTTCGAAATCCAGTTTTTTATAAGTTTCAGGATCAAAGCAGTCGAAGTTTGTAAAGCGGATATTCTGATAATTTTTATCTCTGATTACTTTCTCTCCGATTTCAATATTGTCCTTTACAAATTCATTGATAACAATTTCTGCTTCAGGATATTTTTCTTTAATATCAAATAAATAATTTCCTGTTCCGCCCGCAATATCAAGAATCTTAATTTTCCGGCCTTCTTTCTTCAGAGTTTGGATATTCTGTTCCAAAAGTTGGATCAGGTGAACCTTACGGATACGGATTCCTTTCCAGCCAATGGCGTTGAGGTAATTTTTATCCATCATTTTTCCGAAACCCAATTTTCCTTTTGGCTGGTTCTGGTAAACGTAATGAAGGGAAGCACCGGAATCAAAGCCATGTTTCAGGCCGATGGCCATTCCGTTACTTATTTTCCCGATATTTTTAAGTGAAAACTTCTGAAATTTAAAATTCAGATTATTCCCGACATTATTCTGCAGATCCTCGTATTCTTTTACAGAAAAACGGTCAGGGTGAAGAGATACGGTTTTGTGAGTTCTGCTAAAACATTTTGCGGCAAAATCCGCAACTTTATCGTATACCTTTTCTTTTCCGGTATCAAAAAGGATTCCGTGGAAAAAGCCAGGCAATACTTCATATTTTTTCAGATCCGTGTCAAGTTTGTCATAAAAGGATTTCTGCTCCTTATTGAAAACCACATGATCTTTTTCTGCTGCCAGAATCAGGGCCGGTGTATCAATAGCTTCTGCATCTTCTACCAGACGTTTCCCTGCTTTTGCAAGATCAATCAGAAGTTCGGCATCTATAGATCTTGTGATCAAAGGATCGGTATCATAAGCTTTCTGCTGTTCCGGGTCGTGAGTAAGCATTTTAGATTTTACATAGCTTTTAATGATCAGTCCTTTTTTTAGTTTTGTTCCTAGCGTGATCATTTCATTGGCTAACGGGACGATAAGATTAATTTTGAAAGCGGGAGCCAGAAGTGCCATTCCTGCAATATCCGGAGCAAAATCATGGGTCCAGGCTGAAGCAACAACCCCTCCGATACTGTTTGCCAAAACGAAAATATCTGAAATTTTTATATGGTATTCTGTTCCTAAAAATTTGGAAAAAGAATCAAGATCCCGCACATAATCCATGAAAACGGAAGATGTTTTGGTTTCTGTATAGCCATGCCCGCGCAGGTCAAAAGCAAAAATGTTATATTGGGAAAACTGCGGCGACTGTGCAATATCATTCAGTCTTTCTGAATGTTCATGGCCACGGTGGATGATAATGATACTTTTCTGTTGAGGCTGGTAATTCCATTCACGGTAGAAAATGGTACTGCCGTCAAAACTCTTAAAATGTCCGTTGTTCATAGTTTAAATTTTTTTCAAAAAATCCATCAGATAGGGATGAATTATTGCATTTTTATTCATCTTCTTCATAGTTTCCACTGCATCTGGTATGGGTAAAGATAGAATATTTTTCATTACTAATATACCTATGACGGTACTTCTTGTAAAGCCCATAGTGCAATGTATAAGTATTTTTCCGTCCGTTGGAAGTTTTTTATAATTCTCTGTAATCTCTGTAACCAGTTTTTGCGTTTCATGTATGTCGAAAGTTCCGATATCAAGAAAAGGAAACGGATGGTAGGAAAGGTCCTTTTTTAATGCTGATGTTTCCTCCATTTCTGCTGAAAGATCATACACCAAAGTATAGCTGCTGATTTCGAAATTATTCAAGTCTTTAGAGTCGGGCCTCGAAGAAATACAGATACGGGGTAAAATCTCGATAGGCTTCTTATTTTTCCGGAAAAATTTCCAGAAGCTCCGATAGATTATAAGATAAGGTGCATAAAAGATCTTCCGCCATAATGAAATGTTTCCCTTTTTGTCTTTTAGAAAATGAACGTTATTTTTTTGATAATGATATCCGATAATTATAATCATTAAAGCAGGCCAAAGTAAAACGAGCCAAAAATGATTAAAAAAGCTGTCCAGGAATAAGGCTGTAGAGATCAGTATCCATCCGGACAAAAAATAAAAATTGGCAATGTGAAAATTTCTGTACTGGAAATCATATTTGCGGTATGGGAAAATAACAAAACTGATGTGGGCAAGAACGGTTCCGGACAGAATATCAATGAAATGGTGCTGATAGGTCGTAAGCGTAGAAATTCCAAGTAAAATAAGCCACAACATTAAAAAGGTCCGTAATTTTCCCAAATTCCTGAAAACCGTCCAAAAAATAAAGGCATAGGCAATATGCAGTGACGGAGACTGGTTAAAAGGGGAATCGAATATTTTCAGAAACAGAAAAGAATAGTTTAGAATAGAACCATCTGTTTCAGGCTTTAATAAAGAAAATTTCAGCGGAAATACAACGAAGCAAATGCCTGCTGCAGCAGTGACAAAAAGCATTCTCTTTGTAAGAACTTTTAGCTGTCCTTTGTTTTGGCACATAAAAAATACCGAACAGAAAAAAATACCGCTGGTCATGTACGGAATAATGCTCCATGGCAGAAACGGGATCTGCTTTTCAAAATCAAATACGAATGACGGGACTTTTTCAGCCTTTGACGTATACCATGCTGCAAAATTATAAATAACCATGAATGCAAGGGCACACAGAATGAAAGCATAAATCCGCTGTTTTATGGTTGGTCGTCTTTCATCCATTGGGCTTTCCTGTACATAATTATATTCAATAAAAAAGATGGGAGTAAGGATAATGATTTCATCATCCACTTCATTTTTGCAGGGAAAATTATTAGCTTTTCCTGCTTTTCAATAGCTGTAGAAATAATATTCACAGCGGTTTCAACATCGGTAAGGAATGGTTTTTTACTCAGGTCATTGTTATTTAGTTGCCGTAATTTTCCGGTGTCTATATATCCGGGAGCAACAGCCGTTACGGAAATTCCAAACGGTTTCAGAGCCCGGCGGTAAGCATCGGCGATCTGGATCACAGACCGTTTTGTCTTGGTATACAGGCTGGAGTTTTCATAGTCCATGATTCCGGAGACAGAAGCAATAACTGCAATCTTTCCTTTTGTATGCCCTTTCATTGCTTTCCTGGCAGTTTCAAAGCAGTTAACTGTTCCCAGAATATTGGTTTGAAGCATTTCTTCAGCCTCTTCATAAGAAATTTTTCCTGCAACATCTTCAGCATAGCTTCCTGCGCAATTGATGAAAATATCCAGATTGTTTTCATGGCCTGTAAATGAATGCACCGCAGCCGAAATAGAATCTATATCACAAACATTTGCCTGAAAAGGTTTAAATTTTTCAGAAAGGCTTTCAGGGATTTTTTTCAGATCTCTTCCGCAGACTCCCACGCAATATCCTTTTTCAAGATAATGCCGGGCAAGAGCGTAGCCAATACCGGAAGTTCCACCTGCTATAAAAACATTCATGAGAGATGATTGATTTGAATTTTATGTAAAAATAGATTTTAAAACTGAAAGTTGGGTGATTGCCCTCCAACAGATTTAAGGGTCTGATCAAAACCGTACTGCCACTGCATTTCCATATCTTCCGTAAATTGCTTGTATGTTTCAGGAAAAGAAAAAACCATCTCAAATTTTCTCCAGGTAATACTTTTTTTAAGATAATGTCCTTTCAAATCCTGTTTAACGTTTGTAGTGTTAATTTTGAAATTCACCGGGAATTTTTCAATCTCAGAAAGCCTTTTATTACCGCTGAAACCAAGTACGGCACGTACGAGAGCTTCTTCAACGGGGCTGTACGGCTGCTTTTTTTCAATAATAATTTCTTTGGCAAGATGTTGGGCCAGTTCAATAGGAATAAGATCAATAGCTCCCCCCGCGAAATATTTTCCGTGAAGAAAAACCGGTTCCACATAAAACATATCGGAAACGGAAATCCGGACACTTTCAAGCAAGGAAATATCAGTTTTTATTAACGAAAGCTTTTCTATGGCACTATTTAACAGATTTTCAGATGTTATAATGATCTGTTCCGGATTTATTTTTTCAGCAGTTTTGAAATCAGTTAAAATAACTTTCCGGTACAGCTTCCTGTCGTTTCTCTTCAGTCCTGTTTCTTTTGGAACAAAAAGCATTTCTGAACCTATAATCACTGTTGGGATTTCCTGTGAAAACCTGGTGTTTTTTAATGAAGGAAAAACTTCAGACAAATCCTGGGGCATTTCAACAAGATACCTGTTAAAAACGTCTTCTATACAAGATGCATTTCTTTTGTCGAATAGTTTTTTTAATGAAAAGAGCCCAATCTGAGAAAGTTTTTTATGATTGGTTAAAACAGTTCCGGATACGAACCGGAAATACTCTTCTGATTTCAGATATTCCTTTCGTGAAATATTATCAGGAAAAGCATTGATTACCGCTGCTGCAAATGCTCCCCCGCATGAGGCTATCAGTATATCGGGCTTCATGTCCAGTTCTTCCAGGGCGGCAAACATGCCGAGGTAGATCATCAGTCTGGTTCCGCCTCCTGAAAACAATACGGCTCTTTTAAATTTTTCACTCATGAATTCAGCTTTTTACAACAACAGAAAGTACCCAAAAGAAAATTGGGGCATTAAAGATAAGGCTGTCCATTCTGTCCAGGAGTCCGCCATGTCCCGGAAGCAGGGTTCCGGTATCTTTTATATTGGCTTTTCTTTTTAAATAAGACATGAATACATCGCCAAAAAATCCTGAGATTCCCAGAATAATTCCTAAAATAGTATTGAAGAAAATATCTGTCTTCAGTAAGAAGAATCCTAAAATATTACTTAAAATTACGGTAAGAAAAACACCGCCGATAAAGCCTTCCAAAGTCTTATTGGGACTTATTTTAGGCGTTATTTTGTGTTTTCCGAAAAACTTGCCCATCAGGTATTGAAAAACATCATTCAATTCGGTGACCACAACAATAAAAATAATGGAATTCAGTCCGGAAGCCATTTCCCTTATGAATAAAAGATGTGGGAAAGCGAAAAGACATACCAGTAAAGCTATCATAATTCCATACAGTTGCTTTACAGTTGCTTTAAAAAAAATAAAGTATAATAGTACAGCAACTGCCAAAACAGAACTGTACAAAAAATAATTTTCTATACTAAAAAAATAGAACAGAAAAAATTGTACAACTCCTATAAATAAAGAAGGTACAATATGGCTTGAATTGATTTTAAACAATCTCAAAAACTCAAAAAAGCACTGAAAACTGATCCATGAAACGAAAATTTTCATAGCAAGAGGGTGGGAAATTCCCAATGCAAAAACAATGATGATGTAGATCCATGTTTTTACTCTTAAAGGAACATCTGCAAATTTATTTTCTTCAGGCTTCATATAATGATTTCTTTAACCGGATGTATGTACTGATTATCAACAGAATAATAATAAGTCCGAAAATATATTGTGAAATCCCTGAAATATGAGCTCCGAAAAATACTGCCAGACCATAAATCCCCAGGATCAGAGCCCGGTCACTTTTGCCCATCGGACCGTCATAACGGCGTTCTTTTCCAACTACTTTTCCCATAATGCCTGCAAACTCATTGATGATGCTTAGTATAATAAAGATAACAATGAGGTATAAACTTTCCGGCTGGAATTTTAATAAAGGAAAAAAGATGATTATATCTGAAACAATATCTCCGACTTCATTTAAAACTTCCCCCAATTTGCTGGTCTGGCTGAATTTTCTGGCCATCATGCCGTCCAAAGCATTCAGAGCCATTCTTAAAAGCAGCCCGATGGGAAGGCTCAGGAAAAACCATTTTGAGAGATCTGCATTCCAGAATAATATTCCGATAATAACAGACAGTAAAACAGAGCTTATCGTAATCTGATTGGCTGTGATCTTGTTCTTATGCAGAAATAATAAAACCGGGGTAAGCAGCTGCTGAAACTTTGGTTTTAGTTTATATACCGAAATCATGTTGGTTATAGCTTTTTGTCATTGTGTTTATCAAATATAGATAAAATTTTTAATCAGAATTTATAATTGATAGAGGATGCTTTTTCCGTTTTCAAAATTTAAAAAATTGCTTTGTATCTCTTTTTCCCATAACTTTGCACAAACCTAATCTAATGAGTAAAAAGAATACAAAGTACATCTTTGTGACAGGAGGTGTAACTTCATCTTTGGGAAAAGGAATCGTGTCTGCTTCTCTGGGACTTTTGTTAAAATCACGCGGTTTTAACGTAACGATCCAAAAACTGGATCCTTATATCAACATCGACCCGGGAACACTGAATCCATATGAACACGGAGAATGCTATGTAACCGAAGATGGTGCAGAAACGGATCTGGATTTAGGTCACTACGAGCGTTATCTTGATGCTCCTACTTCCCAAAACAACAACGTTACTACAGGGAAAATTTACCAGACAGTTATTGAAAAAGAAAGAAAAGGAGATTTCCTTGGAAAAACAGTTCAGGTAATTCCCCATATCACCAACGAGATCAAGCGCAGAATCAAAATGCTTTCCAAGCAGAACTACGATATCATCATTACTGAGATCGGAGGAACTGTAGGGGACATTGAATCTCTTCCATACATCGAGACTGTACGCCAGTTGAAATGGGAGCTTGGTGAGAAAAATTCTATGGTGATTCACCTTACCTTATTGCCTTACCTGGCTTCAAGCGGTGAATTGAAAACAAAACCTTCACAGCATTCCGTTCGTCAGCTGATGGAAAGCGGGATTATGGCGGATGTTTTGGTTTGCAGAACAGAACATAAGATTCCAAAAGATCAGAGAGCAAAACTGGCTCAGTTCTGCAATGTTCCTTTAGATAATGTAATTGAATGTAAAGACCTTGAAACCATTTATGAAGTTCCTATCTATCTTCAGAAGCAGAATTTTGATGATGTTGTGCTGAAAGGTTTAGATCTTAAAAGTGATAAGGAGGCCGATATCAAGGAATGGAAAAATTTCCTTAAAAAATTCCAGAATCCTAAAAAAACGGTAGAAATAGCGTTGGTAGGAAAATATGTTTCCCTTCAGGATTCCTATATTTCTATTGCTGAAGCCTTCAAACATGCCGGTGCCGATCTTGAAACTGAAGTAAAAGTAAGATGGGTTTACAGTGGAGATATCACAGCAGAAAATATTAAAGATACCCTGAAAGGGGTAAACGGTATTCTTGTAGCTCCGGGATTTGGAGATAGGGGAATTGAAGGAAAAGTCCTTACCGCACAATATGCAAGGGAAAATAAAATTCCGATGCTGGGAATCTGTTTGGGAATGCAGATCATGACCATTGAGTTTGCAAGAAATGTTCTTGGACATACCAAAGCAAATTCCATGGAGTTTGATACAGCGACACCGGACCCTGTGATCTCTTTAATGGAAGAGCAGAAAAATATTGTAGACAAAGGAGGTACGATGCGTCTTGGAGCATGGAAATGTTCTTTAAAAAACAATTCAAAACTATCCGAAATCTACGGAAGCAAAAATATTTCCGAAAGACACCGTCACCGTTATGAGTTTAACAGTGATTATCTTCAGGAATTTGAAAAAAATGGTTTCCTTGCAACAGGTACAAACCCTGAAACGGGTCTTGTAGAGGCTCTTGAGCTTCCTGATCACCCATTCTATGTAGGAGTGCAGTACCACCCTGAATATAAAAGTACAGTAGCAACGCCGCATCCTCTGTTCAGAGCTTTTATCAAGGCTTGCGAAAAGAAATAAGGTAATTATATACCATAAACGTCTTACTGTAAACTCAGGCTGATTATTCTCAGCTTGAGTTTATCATATAGTAATGTATTATAGTATAGAGATTTGATAAAAAAACAGTATTTTTGTCAGCTCAAATTCGCTACAGATTTATCAGTTTTCTTATAGTTTTGTAGCAAGCTAAGAATAGGAAATTTTAATTATAACAAAAATAAAATGCAACAAAACAACGGAATCGATAAAAGTCAAATGATCAGTTTTGCGGTTTTATGTTTGGTTCTTTTCGGATTCATGTTCTATTTCCAGAACAAGCAGTCGAAAGAGGAGCAGTTAAAAGCTCAGCAACAGAAGACCGAACAGGTGAAAAACGCTGTAAAACAGACTCAGGTAAGCAATATCAATCCAAATGTAACTCCCGGTGCCATTCAGACGGCTACTTTGGCTAACAAGGAACTGAATGTTGAATTTTCAAGTCTGGGAGGCCAGGTTTCCAAAGTACAGCTTTCGAAGTATAAAGCATACAACCATAAAACAGATAAGGCAGACCTTCCGCTTTACCTGATCGATAAAAAGAACTCCAACTATGGTTTTCAGTTTAAAGATAAAACCGGAAAAGTAATCAATACTAAAGATTTAGTTTTCTCTCCGGTAATAAACGGAAGCATAGCTACTTTAACTGCAAATTACAACGGAGCAGTAATTCAGTTTATATATACCTTAAATAATAATCCGAATGCTGAACTGAAAGATCAGTACGCTTTAGATTTTAAAGTAAGAACAAAAGGACTTGCTGCGGTTACCGCTGATAATAAAGCAGATTTTATCTGGGATTATAATGTAAGAAACCTGGAAAAGGGTAGAGCGCAGGAACAGTCTCATTCTGAATTCTCTTATGCCTTCAATAATTATAAAGATTATGATTATGACGGAAGAACAGAAATGAATGAAGAAAAAGAAACCCTTAACTGGATTGGTGTAAAACAGCAGTTTTTCTCTTCTGTAATTGAAGCTAAAAACGGATTCACACAAAGTAAAGGAAGCCAGGAGACCATTGAAGAAGGTGAATACCTGAAGAAACTTAACTTTGAAGGATTCGTGCAGATGACAGGAAGCGAGCTTAATCAGGACTTTACCTGGTATTTTATGCCGCTTGATTTACCTCTGTTAAAATCTTATGATAAAAATTTCGACGAAATTTTACCATTAGGATGGTCCTTCATCGGTTGGATGAACCGTGGATTCTTTATGCCGATGTATAATATTATTGCCGGCTGGGGAATTACTGCGGGATGGGTGATTTTCTTAATGACGATCATTGTAAAACTGATCTTGTCGCCAATCATGTACAAGCAGCACAAATTAAGTGCAATGATGAAAGTGATCCGTCCTGAAATTGATGAAGTAAATGTCAAGCTGAAAGATGCCGATCCAATGAAGAAGCAGCAGGCCACTATGGAAATCTATCGAAAGGCGGGTGTGAATCAGATGGCGGGATGTCTTCCGGCATTGGTGCAAATTCCTATTTTCTATGCCTTATTCCGTTTCTTCCCGAACTTTATAGATCTTAGAGGAAAAGGATTCTGGTTTGCAAAAGATTTAACGGCTTATGATGATTTGATTAAACTGCCTTTTAAAGTTCCGTTCCTGGGAGATCATTTAAGTGTTTTTGCATTGGCATGTACCATTGTGATCCTTATTTATACGGTAATGACTTCAGGAAATATGCAGCAGCCTCAACAGGAGGGAATGCCAAACATGAAAGTGTTAATGTATATTTTCCCTATTACATTCCTGTTCTTCCTTAATACATCCGCATCAGGTCTTTCATGGTATTATTTTGTATCGAATGCGATCAATATCCTGATTATCCTTGTAATTAAGTACTGGATACTGGACGAAAAGAAAATTCATGCCCAGATTCAGGCTAATAAAGAAAAGCCAAAATCTGAAGGTAAGTTCCAGAAAAGAATGAGAGAGATGATGGAGAAGGCTCAGGAGCAACAAAAAGTGCAGGAGCAACAGAGAAAAAAGAAATAAAACAGAATAGGTTTTTATAAAAAAAAGAGAAGCAAATTTGCTTCTCTTTTTTATTTTTAATTACAAGGTTTTGGTACGGGTTGATTCATGTATGGGCATGGTGTATCACAAGGACAGATCTGTCCACCCATAATTTGCTTTAATTGACTTTTACTGATTAGTTTGGCATTTGCAATTTTTGTAATGTTTTTCATAGTTTAATATTAAGATTGTTTTTAAATTTTATCAAAATTCAAAAAAATTATATATGATTTGTAATTCAAATATAAATAAAATATCTATTTCCAAATATTTTTATTTGATTTTTTGTCAGATTTTATATAGTGTATAATGTTGAGATAGTGTAAGGGAGTTCGGCTTGAAGAGATTTTAAACAGGAAGTATTGATTAAGTATTATAAAGTAAAAAGAGAAGCTGTTTGTGCTTCTCTTTTTTATTAAATTTTTTGGGGTTGAAAATAATTATTTAATCATACTTCAGCCTGAATGATTGTCTGTGATGCTTGGTTGGTCCATATTTTATTAAGGCTTGCTGATGGACTTTCGTAGCATATCCAAAATTGGTATTCCAGCCATATTGCGGGTGTTCGTCATGAAGCTCAATCATTAATCTATCCCTGTAATTTTTGGCCAGTATGGAAGCTGCTGCAATAGATAATATTTTTGAGTCACCTTTTATAATGCATTGATGGGGGATATAATTGTAAGGATGGAATTTATTGCCATCTACTAAAATCAATTCAGGAACTATTGTTAATTGATCTAAAGCCCGGTGCATTGCATGAATGCTGGCGTTGAGGATGTTGTGTTCATCAATAAATGTGGGAGGCAGTTCTGCGATGGCATACGTTTTTACATTGTCTTTTATGTAGCTATCCAAATCCATCCTTGTTTTGAATGTCAATTTCTTGGAATCATTAACTAAGTTTTGCTCAAAACTGTCATCCAGGATAACAGCGGCTGCAACTACCGGTCCGCTCAGACAGCCTCTTCCTACTTCATCACATCCTGCTTCGATGTAAAGCTCTGTCCATTTTTTTAGTAAATCCATGTAATTGTTTATCAAATCATAAGATGGTGTAAAATTAATGAAATTTATATTTTAATGAGAGATGTTTTTTTTCTTAAATATTTAATGATATGGATGAATATATTGCTTCTGTTTGACGCAATGGTTGTATTGTGTTTAACAAGGCTGTTTTATGTTCTTTTAAATAATATGGGGTTTCTGTTGATGTATTTATAAATATTTGGCTTTTTGATGATTGATTGATTATTAAGTTAAATATTTTAACAAAAAATTTGGTGATTTTAAGAAAGTTTCACATATTTGCAACTATAAAAAAATAATCAATTTAAATATGAAGAAATTAACGACTAGTGTTCTTGCAATAGTTCTTACTTCAACTTTTACAATGGTAAGTGCACAGGACACGCTGAGAACTCAGAACATCGGAGAAGTTGTTGTAACAGGAGCTCTTGGTATCAAGAAAAAAAATGATGCTTTTACAGGTAATAATGCAGTGGTTAAAACTGACCAGCTTACTGTTGCAGGTAACCCCAATGCAGTACAGGCATTAACTGGGAAAGTTTCCGGTTTACAGATTAATATTCCTAACAGTAGTGTGAACTCTCAGGCAACCATAAACTTGAGAGGGCAAAGATCTATTACAGGGGATAACGGTGCCTTGGTAGTTATAGATGGAGCGGTTTCTACGGCAGCTATTTTTCAACAATTGCCTCCTGAAGTTATTGAAAGTGTAAATGTTTTCAAAGGCCAGCAAGGAGCTGCTTTGTATGGAGAAAGAGGAGGAAATGGAGTAATCATTGTAACAACAAAGAAGGGGACTAATTCTGAAAAAATCAGTTTTACATTGACTTCAAATATAGATTTTTCTTCTGTTTATAAGCTGCCTATCTATCAAAAAACCTATGGTCAGGGTTGGCCGGGCGATAGCACTTATGATCCTACAGACTATAACGGAACCAGTTGGGTACCTTATGAAAATGGTTCTTGGGGACCGTCTTATAACGACCCGCATTTTGCTGGGCAAAATGTTATTATTGGTTTACCTCAGGCTGATGGATCTTTCATTACAGGACCATGGGCGCCTATTGATAATCATTTGAAAAATTTCTTTAAAACAGGTGTGCAGTTCCAGAATGGTTTGTCAATGAATGTTGGAGGGAGAGACTCTTATGCATTTTTATCCATCAACAGAGTTCAAAATGACTTTGTTATAGATCAGGATCAGTTAAAAAGAAACAATATTCTATTTAAAGCAGGAAAAAAATTAGGTAATTTCAGAATAGATGGAACATTCAATTTAGTTGATCAGCATACATCTGAAACCGATTCTAACCTTTATGATCAATTATTACAAACTCCTACGAATGTAAACGTAAGAAATTACGCTAATTCTGGGATTATGGGTGCTTGGAGTGCTTACATTGATAATCCATATTGGACTATCCAGAATGTGAGATATGATAATAAAGTGACCAATTTTATTGGAAACTTAAAAGCAGAATATGAAATCAATAAAAATATAAGTATTTCTTATTTGGCAAATATTATAACAGCTTCCACCCTTGGGGAGAGTCACAATAATGGATACCAATTCACTGAATTTTGGAATGCTCCAGGAACTATATTTGATGGAAACAATCCAGGTAACCAGTTTTTGCATGCAGCAACAACCTCTAATTACTACAAGAGTATAGGTAAGAGATTGGACTATTATGGTGATTTATTAGTTAATTTTGATTATGATTTGACTGATAACCTTAATATGAAGCTTAATCTAGGTATGAACACCACGGATGCCAGTAATACAGTAGTTACACAAGGTGGATCAAACTTACAGGTACCTGGTTTTTATCATATCAATAACGTGTTAAACTTAGATGCTACCAGAAATTTAGCAAATACACAAACGAGAAGAAGATCAGTAGCAGGGCTTGCAAACTTAGACTTGGCATTTAAAGATTATTTATATTTTAATACTACTTTTAGGTATGAGCAAAGTTCGGCTCTTGCCAAGAGAGATACAAGTACAGATGAATTCTCTATAAAAGGTCAGCCATATTACTCATTTGGTTTGTCTTTCATCCCTACAAAAGCTTTTGACTTCCTTAAAGAAAACAGTGTTTTAAATTACGCAAAAATTACGGCTGGATATACTAGAGTAGGTAACTCCTCAGGTATTACTACCTATGGTTTAGATGAAGTAACGGGGACAATTCCTGTGGGCTTTCCATTTAATGTAGCATCATTTGCTATCAACAGAACACCTGTAGATCCAAATATTACACCTGAATTCCAAAATTCGAAAGAAGCATCTATCCAATTAGGATTCTTCAAAGACAGAATTTCATTAGGTGCAGCTGTTTTTAAAACCGATGTAGATGATCTAATCACAAGAAAGACAACCTCTTCAGCGTCTGGTTTAGCTTCAGTACTTGCTAATGTTGGAGATATGACCAATAAAGGATATGAATTGGACTTAGAGCTTGTACCATTTAAGTCTAAAGATTTTGAATGGAGAGTTAGTGGTTCTTACTCTACTTATAAATCGGAGGTAACAGCTATAGAAGATCCGTCAGGTAGAGTGAATCTTTTGACGTATTCTACTCCGAATGTTGGTATTTATGCTAAAGTAGGAGAGCAGTTTCCTTTAATTATGGGTTCTGCATATCTAAGAGACCCAGATGGAAGAATAGTTGTTGGAGCTAACGGAGCCCCGTTGGTTAATCCGGAGTTGCAGGTTTTAGGAAAAGTTACTCCTGATTATATTTTAGGATTCAGTACATCTTTTAAATTTAAAGGAATCACTTTATCAGGTACGGCAGATTACAGAACAGGAAATAGTTTTGTTGCCATGACAAAAAGAGAATTGGCTTATGTAGGAGCTTTAGAGGAGACTGCAAACTTTGATAGATCCCAGGGATATGTTGTTCCGAATTCCGTTCAATTGGTAGGTGGTCAATATGTTCCAAATACTACGCCTGTAGGTGGAGCAGATTATACCAATGTTAATACATTCTTTACAGGTGCATATAGATCTGTTGGTGAAAACTTGGTTGTTGATGGTTCAGCATTGAGAATCAGAGAGATTGCTCTTAGCTATACTTTACCAAAAGCTCTTTTACAGAATACATTTGTTAACAGTGTAACATTAGGTGTGTATGCCAGAAATCCTTTCGTATGGTATGCAAAATCCAACAGAAACTTTGCAGATCCTGAGACTGCTAGTACCTCGGGAGCTATTGATAAAACTCCGGGACAAGCTTTGGGAGTAGGTGGACCTAACGCATTCGGTATCGCTTTCGCGGGTCAGTATCCTACAACTAGAACTTTTGGATTTAGTTTTAATGCAACCTTTTAAAATTATATAAAATGAATAAAATAAAAAATACGATTTTAATATTAGCGCTATCATTAGGTGCTGTTTCTTGTAATGATTATTTGGATATCAACGAGAATCCTAATGCAGCTCATATCGAAGATATATCACCAGCTTTTGTATTTCCAGGTGCAGCAACGGAGATCCATAGAGTTCAGACGGCTGGTGCTGGTTCTATGATGGATTTTGGTAATTTGATGATAAATAGCTGGGGTTCTAATGTCTATGCATTTGGAGGTGGTTTTAGTAGAGAATTTACTTTGTCTACTGTAGATAGTTCTTTCTATCCTGCTATTTGGAGTACAATATATAATCAGTGTGCCAATCTTAAACTGATTGAAGATTATCCAAATACAGATCATAAGCAGGATTATTATGTAGCTATGTCAAAGATCTTGAAAGCTTTTTATATGCAGTATATTGTTGATTTATACGGTGACGCTCCTTATTCTGAAGCTTTCAAAAGAGGGGAGAATACTAAACCGAAATATGATGATGACAAGGAAATCTATAAAGCTTTAATTTCAGATCTTGAATCCGCTATTGCAATTATTGATGCTGGTAATTCTAATGCGGTAAACCCTGGTAATATTGATGTTATTTTTGCAGGTAATATGACTAACTGGAAAGCATTTGCTAATACAGTGAAATTAAGAATGCTTATTAGAATGTCTAATGTAACAGGTGATATGGCTACATATAGAAACCAAAAGCTGGCAACACTTCCAACTGCTACATCTGCATATATTACACAGAATGTTACAGTAAATCCAGGATATTCTAATGCAACAGATGAGAAGATGAATCCGTTTTTAGTTTCTTATAGAATTAATTCGGGGGCAACTGCTCTGCCACAGAATTATAATGCAACAACAGCTTCCGAGCATATTGCCATTGCTCTTAATGGTAATAGAGTAGGTAGTGTACAGCCTTATTCAACAGATCCAATGTATACTAAGTTTACAGGTGTTACAGACCCTAGAAATTCAAGATTGTTTACCCTAATCACTTATCAGGGCACTGCTCAGGTAAAAGGTGTTAGACAGGGAGCTCAATCGGGACAGCCAGGCGCACCACTTGATCTTACTACTACTTCAAGATTTGGAAATGGAACATTTATTGGTTCAGCTTCTGTAACAACAAATGCAGCACTTATTGCGGCTGGAAATGCTAGAGGAGGTATGATTATGTCTCTAGCTGAAAGTAAATTTTTGCAGGCTGAAGCGGCATTACGTTATCCTGCTCAATTCTCAGGTGGGCAAGCAAGATTCGAAGAAGGGATTGATGCTTCAGGAGCTTGGTTAGGAGCAGCTACTGCTGGTATGACAACTTACAAAACTAGTATTTCCACAAGAGCTGGATTAGGTTGGACTGGAACCAATACTCAAATTTTAGAAGCGATTATGACACAAAAGTGGTTAGCGATGACCAATGTAACCCCTACAGAGTCATTTATCGATTATTTGAGAACAGGTTACCCGGCTACACCAATGGCTGTAAATGCGAGTGTGCCTAATAAGCCATACCGTTTAATGTATCCTGCAACAGAATATTCTGCAAATAGTGAGAATGTACCAAATCTTACAAGTGCTCAGTTGTTTACTAAAAATCAATATACTCCTTTCTGGAATCAGAATTGATTTTAAATTTTAATATATTTTAATACCGCCTTCGGGCGGTTTTTTTGTTTTTAGAGCTTTTTCTTAGGAATGAAATTTAATATGCGTAGCATTGTATTGAAATCTCTCAACTTCTTTTTTATCCTTTTTGTGTGATTAATTGTATTGATAATCAATTTGTTATTGTTGAATTCAACTAATATTTTACATAGAAATTATCAATTAATACGATTTATGCTTTCTTAAAAAATAGTATTATTAAAATATTATATATATGTTAATTATTTTGCTTTTAACATAATTTAATAATTTGTTTAATAGTAATTTTATGAATTGGTGAAAAAATGATATTTTTTTAAGATTTTGTTTTGTGTTTTTAAGAAAGTTTTACAAATTTGTACAGGATACAAAATTAATATTTGATATGAAGAAACTAACAACAAGTCTGCTTGTTTTGGTGATATCTTCATCTGTAGCAATTGCAAATGCTCAACAGAAGAATGATACTGTAAAAACAAAAGAAATTGAGGGGGTAGTTGTAACTGCACTCGGAATTAAAAGAGAGAAAAGATCTCTTGGTTATGCTACCCAAGAAGTGAAGGGAGAAGCAGTTAATAAAAATCCTACAAGTAACTTTCTGAATAACTTATCCGGTAAAGTGGCTGGATTAGAGATTAAACAAAGTACCAACTTTGGAGGATCTGTCAATGTTGTAATGAGAGGGTTTAAATCTCTATTAGGTAATAACCAGGCCCTGTTTGTTGTAGATGGAATTCCCATTATAAATAATAATATCAATACAGCTTCCCAAACCACGGGCGGAGGAGGTTATGACTACGGTAGTTCAATATCGGATATAAACCCTAATGATATAGAAACTCTTAACGTTCTTAAAGGTGCAGCTGCAACTGCTCTTTATGGGTCAAGAGCTCAAAATGGTGTTATTATAATTACAACTAAGAAAGGAAAGAAGAATAAAGAAGGTATAGGGATGGAATTTTCTAGTTCCATTACGATGTCAACTGTGGATAAATCGACTTTTCCTAAATATCAAACCCAGTATGGACAAGGATACAGAGGAACAAGCTTTGCAGGGACTTTAGATGGTAGCCAAGTTGTTGATTTTGGAAATGATGCATCATATGGTTCTGCTTATGACGGATCAATGGTATGGCAGTATGGAGCTTTTACTCCAGGTTCACCAACTGAAGGGCAAAGAACTCCTTGGCAAATGGCAAAAAATGGACCTATCAAATTTTTTGATGTAGGATCCACATATGTAAATAGTTTAGCTTTTAGTGGAGGTAATGATATAGCTACATACCGTTTGAGTTATACCAATACAAATGCTTCTGATATCATGCCGAATAGTTCACTAATGAAAAACAACTTTAGTGGGAATGCATCTTATAAACTTACAGATAAACTGACAGCAAACTTCTATGCTAATTATGTTACTCAGAAAACTAAAGGTAGAAATAGTACAGGTTATAATGATAACATTATGACTAACTTTAGACAATGGTGGGCTACAAACGTAGATATTAAAGATTTGCAGTATTTGTATAATGCCTATAAAAAGAACTATACGTGGAATATAAATGCAACAGATGATTTGACTCCAGCATTTTGGGATAACCCTTATTTCCAGAGATATGAAAATTACCAGAATGATTCAAGAGATAGGTTCGCAGGAAACTTCAGTTTAAACTATGATGTAAGCAAAGAATTTAATCTATTGTTTAGAATGGGAACTGATGGATATACAATGATGACAGAAGATAGAAAAGCAGTTGGATCTTATATAGGAAATAATTTTGGATTAAATACGGTTGTTCAACCGTCAGGATATGCTTTAAGTAATTATAAGTTCAGTGAAACGAACTATGATCTTATTGCCACGTACAAGAAAGATTTGACTGATGATTTTAATGTAAGTGCTTTATTAGGAGGAAATGTAAATGTTCAGAAAGCATTTTCAAATCAGCAGTCTACATCTGGAGGATTATATACTCCAGGAATTTATACTATAGCTAATTCTAGATCTAATCCTGCTAGGCCATTGATTTCTGATGTTTCAAAATATGTATATGGTGCTTTTGCTCAGGTTTCATTAGGATATAAGAATACCTATTATTTAGAAGGTACTATTAGAAGAGATCAGTCTACTGCATTACCTAGTACGGATGCTGTTTATTGGTATCCTTCAATATCAGGAAGTATTGTTTTTTCTAATTTAATAAAGGCCAGTTGGTTGAATTTTGGAAAAGTACGTGCTGGATATTCTCAAGTAGGATCAGATACAAATGCAGATCAATTGATGAATCGATATTTTTCACAGCCTTCCTACGGAGATATTCCGGTATATGCTTATAACACAGTACTTAGGAACTTCGATCTTAAATCTCAAGGACTTAAAAATGTTGAACTTGGTATTGAAGCAAAACTGTTTAATAACCGCTTAGGATTTGATGTATCATGGTTCCAGAATAAAGCTTACGATCAAATTTTGGCATTACCTGTTTCATTTGCTACAGGTGCGGGGGCTAAAACTCAGAATGCCGGTGAATTGACAACAGAGGGATTTGAAGTAGCTGTTAATATAACTCCTATTAAAACAAATAATTTCTCTTGGGATCTTAATCTAAACTGGTCTAATCCTTGGACTAAAGTTACAGCACTTAGCCCAGGTATTGAAAATATTTCAATTGGTAGGCTTCAGGGAGGGGCGAGTGTTAATGCTCCTTTAAATGGAGATTATGGTACTCTTTGGACCTCTGACTTTGTTTATGATTCAAATGGACAAAAGATTGTAGGAGCAAACGGAGCCTATTTAGTGACAGATAAAGCAACTTACAATCAGGGAAGTTTCCAGTCCAGATGGAGTGCAGGGTTAAACAATATGGTAACATATAAAAACTTATCATTAAGCTTTTTAATTGATTGGAGACAAGGTGGAAAAGTATATTCTTTAGATCAATTTTATGGTTATGGAACAGGAATCTATCCTGACTCAGTAGGGACGAATGATTTAGGGAATCCTATAAGAAATACTTTGGCTACTGGTGGAGGTGTAATTATGCCAGGAGTAATGGCTGATCCAAATAATCCGGGGCAATATATTCCAAATACAATCAGATTAGATAGATCTAGATCTAGTCAGGTGTTAGGAACGGACCTGCCAGGAGCTGCTTACGTTTATGATGCAAGTTTCGTAAAACTTAGAGAAGTAGCGATAACATATAAATTTAATAAAGATTTCTTTAATTCTAAATTTATACAAGGAATGTCTATGAGCTTAATAGGTAATAATCTTTGGATTATTCATAAAAATTTGCCTTATTCAGATCCTGAAGCAGGTCTTTCTTCAGGAAATATCCAAGGATACCAATCAGGTCCGCTTCCGACTACACGAAATATCTCGTTTAATGTGAAAATTAATTTTTAAGAAAGTATGAGAAAATATATATTAACATCGTTAACCGCTATGTTGTTCGTAGGATGTTCAACAAGTGATGATGTAAACACAGATCAGCATGCAACATATAATACCACACCAGAAGCATTAATAACATATGCGCAGAAAGAATTAAGTGATTATATGACAACGCCTAATGTTAATGAAAACAATTTTAGGTTAACCATGCAATACTGGCAAGAGACTATTTATGTAAATGAAAGTAATTATGATTTTACAAACCGAAACGTATCTAATAATGTTTGGACAGACAACTATGTAAATGTATTAAAGAATTTGGACCAAGCAAGAAGAACTATTGATGCATATGTTCCAGCTGTTCAAGAAGCTCCAACATGGCCTGATATAAAGAAAAATCAATTGGCCGTGATTGATATGATGCAGGTTTATACATTTCAGGTTTTAGTAGATACCTATGGTGATATTCCATATACACAAGCTTTGGATATAGATGCTTATCCACTTCCTAAATACGATAAAGCATCTGATATTTATGCCTCACTTATTTCAAGATTAACGACTGATATAGATAATCTATCTACAGGCTCAGATGCTTTTGGTAGTGGAGATATATTTTATAAAGGAGACGTTGGAAAATGGATTAAATTTGGTAACTCATTGTTGCTTAAGTTAGGAATAGCTTTAGCGGATGTTAATCCAAGTTTAGCCCAGAATACTGTAAATCATGCAATTTCAGGTGGATTGATGTCTGATTCAGATGATGATTGTAAATTTCAATATCTTGATTCTTCCCCTAATGAGAATCCTATATATCAGGAAGTAACATCTCGAAATGATTTTATTGCTGGAAAAACATTAGTAGACTATATGAATACTACTGCTGATCCTAGGATTAGTGTATACTATAGAGGTCCGATTGCAGGTCAATATGTTGGTCAGGTAATTGGTGCACCTGGAGCTTTTGCTAGCTTTTCAAAACCAGGCCTTTTTACTAGAGACGCTACTACACCTGGAGTTCTTTTAAGCTATACAGAAGTAAGCTTCTACCTTGCTGAAGCAGCAGCAAGATGGGGAATTGGAGGAAGCCCTGCTACTTTATACAATACTGCCGTTACCTCTTCTTTTGCTGATTGGGGGAAAGAAGCAAATGCAGCTGCTTATCTGGTAGCTCATCCATATAATGCTTCAAATTGGAAGAAATCAATTGGAGAACAAGCTTGGGTTGCTATGTACAATCAAGCAGTAACTTCTTGGAATTTTTATAGAAGATTAGATTATCCTCAATTAGTTGCTCCTACAACAGCAATTCCAAATGCTGGAGGGAAAGTTCCTGTGAGACTTCAGTATCCTCCTGCAGAAGCTACAACAAATGGTACGAATAGTGCTGCTGCAAGTGCTGCAATCGGTGGTGATAAACTTACTACAAAATTATTCTGGGATATCAACTAAAAAATTATATCCAGATTCAAATAAACCGCCTTCGGGCGGTTTTTTTATTTCCGTATATTTGTATCTCAAAATTTTGCAGGAAGTAAGGCTATTTCCACTGGCCTTTAAAAAAGTAATACATACACATGAATATTAAAGATAGTATAGAGAAGAAACTTTCAGAGGTGATTTTAAATGTTTATCAGTTAAAAGACATCAATCTGGAGGTTCAGGAAAATAAAACGGAATTTGAAGGTGATTTTACCATTGTTACTTTTCCTTTGGTAAAGCAACTGAAGAAAAATCCGGAAAGTATTGGCGTTGAATTGGGTGAAGCTTTAACAGAGCAGTCTGATTTGTTTGAGAGCTTTAATGTAGTGAAAGGTTTCCTTAATGTTAAAGTACAAAACCAATTGTTTGTGGATAACTTCAGATCCGTAAACAGCAATTTTGATACGATTGAAAAGAAGAATTCAACAGTTATGGTGGAATATTCTTCGCCAAATACCAACAAACCTCTTCACCTGGGGCATATCAGAAACAATTTATTGGGATTCTCTGTAGCTCAGATCTTAAAAGAAGCGGGGCACGATGTGATCAAAACTCAGATTATTAATGACAGAGGAATTCATATCTGTAAGTCTATGCTGGCCTGGGAAAAATTCGGACATGGAGAAACTCCTGAAACTACTAATACAAAAGGAGATAAGTTTGTAGGAAATTATTATGTAGAATTCGATAAGAACTATAAAAAAGAAATTGCAGAGCTTGTAGGGCAGGGAGTAGAAGAAGAACAGGCTAAAAAAGATGCTCCATTGATCAAAGAAGCTCAAAAGATGCTTTTGGATTGGGAAAACGGAGATCAGAAAGTAAGAGACCTTTGGAACGAAATGAATTCATGGGTTTATAAAGGATTCAATGAAACCTATAAAAGACTTGGAGTAGATTTCGATCAGGTTCAGTACGAAAGTAATACGTACATTTTAGGAAAAGATCTTATCCAGGAAGGATTGGACAAAGGTGTTCTTTATCAGAAAGAAGATGGCTCCGTATGGTGTGATCTTACTGATGAAGGTTTAGACCAGAAACTTTTACTTCGTTCAGACGGAACTTCCGTTTACATGACCCAGGATTTGGGAACGGCTGTAGAGCGTTTCAAAGACAATAATATCCAAAAGCTGATTTATACGGTTGGAAACGAACAGGATTATCACTTTCAGGTGTTATTTAAAATCATGAAAAAACTTGGATATTCATGGGCAGACCAGTTATTTCACCTTTCTTATGGAATGGTTGAGCTTCCTGAAGGTAAAATGAAATCCCGTGAAGGGACTGTAGTAGATGCAGATGACCTGATGGCAGAAATGCATGAAACAGCAAGACTGAAAGCTATAGAACAAGGGAAACTTGAAGGTCTGTCAGAAGAAGCAAAAGTGGCCTCTTACGAGATTATTGGAATGGGAGCATTGAAATATTTCATGCTGAAAGTAGACCCTAAAAAGAAAATGTTGTTCAATCCGGCAGAAAGTATTGAATTTAATGGAAATACAGGTCCGTTTATCCAATATACTTATGCACGTACACAATCTTTACTGGCAAAAGCTGATTACCAATATAAAGAAGTTTCGGATGTTGCTTTGAATCAGTTTGAAAAAGAATTGATTATGCTCTTGGCCAACTACAAAACAATTGTAGAAAGAGCAGCAGAAGCATTGAGCCCTGCCTTGGTTGCTAATTATGTTTATGACCTGGCTAAATCTTACAATTCATTCTATCAGAGTAATATTATCCTGAAACTGGAAGATGAGAATTTAAAACGATTCCGTTTGAATCTGTCAGATCTTACCGCCAAAACAATCAGAAAATCATTAGCGCTCCTCGGTATCGGAACCGTAGACAGAATGTAAAAAATAAAAGCCTCCTGAAATTCGGGAGGCTATTTTTTAAATAAAATGTATCAAAAATAAACGACAATCAATACACGGAATTTCAAAACCCGAATCCTGCACCTCGCATCCCGAACCCCGTCTCAACTTTCTTTCACCTCATTCCCACCATCTTTTTTGCTATCCCTGTACAGCTTAGCCGCGCTCCATCTTGCATGTTTGGAAAGAATAACATTATAGCCCTTTTTATAGTTATATACCTTTGTAAACTCGGCTCCGAAAAAAACCAGCATACAGGAATAATTGATCCACATCATAATTAATATAACTGTTCCTGCTGCACCAAAAGTAGAGGTTGGTTTAAAATTACCAAAATAAAGACTCAGTAAAAATTTACCTAAAGTGAACAGAATAGTGGTCAGTAAAGCTCCTTTCCAAACGGGTTTCCAACTGATCTTCACATCCGGAAGCACTTTAAACATCAGGGCAAATAACAGCATGACCAGCCCGAAACCAATAGCAAAATTCACGAACTCTACCAGCATATAGGTTTCAAGGCCGAAATAATTCGTGATCCAGTTGTTAAGAAGGCTTATTGTTGAAGATAAGATCATGGTGATCATCAGCAAAAAACCGAGAATAAGAATCATTCCCAATGAATTGGCCCTGTCTAAAAGGAATTTTATCAAAGCCTTTTTAGGAGCCGCTTCCACATCCCAAAGGGTATTTAAAGTATGTTGTAACTGAAAGAATAATGTAGTGGAACCAAAGACCAAAGATCCTATTCCTACTATCTTCATAAAAACATTCTGTTTGTCAATAAGTGCGCCTGCAATCATTCCTTCAATACTTTTCGCAACATCCTTTCCCATTAACCCACTGATCTGGTTGCTAATCTCACCGCGGATGGCTTCCTCACCGAAGAAATTTCCGGCAATCCATATAATAATGATCAATAATCCGGGAATAGAAAAAATCGCGTAATAGGCCAGGCTTGCCGAATCTTTTGATGCGGAAGAATTGTTCCATTCGTTGAAGGTTTCCTTAAGCACCTCCCAGAAAAATTTGATATTATTGATCATATTAGAAAGGATATCCTATGGCTATATTCAAAACTAAATTATCTTTTCTCCAGCTTGAATCTCCGAAGTTGATCTTATCAAATGCCCACCGGTCTCCTTTTTCATAGTAAGGAACGCGTAATGGCATGGCAAGATCAAGTCTTAAAATTAAGATAGAGAAATCAAGTCTCAGACCAACTCCGGCTCCAACGGCAATTTCACTTAAAAATTCTTTGGAAAATTTGGCGCCGGGCCTGTCATTATCTTCATTAATTAACCAGACATTTCCTGCATCAACAAACGCGGCCACATTTAAAAACTTATAAATATTGGCGCGGTATTCTGCATTTAATTCCAGTTTGATATCTCCAGACTGATCTATCAGAACTCCCTTATCAATAGTTCTCGGATCAAAGCTTCCGGGACCTAAAGTTCTTGCTCGGAAAGCCCTGATGCTGTTACTCCCCCCAGAGAAAAACTGCTTAGAGAAAGGAATAAATTCCGAATTTCCGTAAGGGTAAGCAATTCCTCCGATAAATCTGGTAGCCAAAGAGCTTTTCTCTGTAAATTTATGGTAGAGCCTAAAGTCACTTTCTATTTTGGCATATTGACTGAAAGGTATTCCAAAAATCTTTTTTTCTTTTCCTTTCTCAACATTTGCTCCTGTTACCAGACCGGTAATATTTCCTGCTAAATCCAATGTCCCTTTATAATAAATGGTTGTGGGTTTAGACAGCATTGTATTGGTATAGGTATAAGAATAAGTAGGACCAAAAATAAGTTGCTTTTGAACAACTCTTTGCATGGCATCACTATTAGCTGAAATTGAATCATATAAAGCAGTAACCTTGGCAGGAGAAACCAGTGTTATATCCAATAGCTTCAGATCATGTTCTTTTCGTACGTTTTCCTTCCATAAATAACCAAATGATGCACTGAAAGTATTAAGGGTATAATACTCTGTCCGGTTCTGGAATTCAAATCCTAAATTGATATTGGTTCTCGGAACAAAAGCACTCGAAGAATTGAAACGGAAAGGCGCTACAATTCTCGGAATAGAAAGTTGTACTGTTGATCCTGCACGGAAAAGATTCTGTGCATTTTCCTGTCCGCCCATCTGGAAATCAAAAGCTCCGTAAATGGCTGCTTTAAACTGCTCGGCACCTCTGAAAAAGTTTCTGTGAGTCCAGTTTAAATTTAATTCACTACCTGCATAATTGGCAGAATTGGTTCTTCCTAAAGCTTCCAGCCTGAGCGACTGAATTTGTCTTGGTGTCAACAGATAATACGCATCAAACTGATGTTTTAATGAATCGGAAACAATGAATTCATTCTTTACAAACTTGAAAACTCCCAGACTGATCAGGCGGTTAAGCGTAAGATTATGATTGGAACGGTTATAAAGATCCCCTTTCTTAAAATATAAAGCTCTGTCGAAAATTTTAGGTTTGAATTTATGCTGCGGATCAATCACATAAATATCACCGTAAGCATATTTAGACAATGAATCAGTGTTCATAGGGACATTATATTTGCCTCTTTTTACATCCTGGATATTGTAATTGGGGAAAACGATCACCTTGTCAATACTGAACTGCTGTGTTGCAAGATCCGGAGTATTGTCTTTTAATTTTACGTTGAGCTCAACCTTATGATTTTTACTTACCGTACTGTCTGCCTGAACAATAATGTTATCAGGATTGAAATAATAGAAGCCCCTTTCCTTTAAGCCATTATCAATACGTACTCTTTCATCCTTAATCACATCAAGATCAAAAGGTTTCCCGGATTTAAGTAAAGTTTTATTTGTTAAACTTTGAATTTCCCTGTTAACCAGTGAAGAATCCTGCTGAAATTTAACATGGCTTATAAAATATCTTGAACCGGGTCTTAAAGTATAAATTACCTTAGCTTTTTTGTTTTTAGAAACGGTGTCGTAAGTGGCTTTTGCATTGAAATAGCCCTTGTTTTCAGAATAATTTTCAATGATATCTTTGTTGAATTCACGGTCTACATCTCCAAGTAGAACAGGCTTTTCACCGACCTTATATTTTAGCCAGTAATTAAAACCCTTATCTTTTTTAGGTTCTTTGGCAATATTATAGAAATATAATTTCGGGCGCAGTCCCAGTAGTGTAGAATTGGGTTTAGGAACCAGATTTTCTTCCAGCGCAGCTTTAAGCTCGTTTTTCTCCTTCTTCGAAATGGTATCATTCTCAATCTTTACTTCACCGCCCGTGTAAAGCATCTGGCCTTCCTTCAGGAACCTGGTATTACTGCACGAGAAAGTAATAGCCGCAAATCCTGAAACGAATAAATATTTCCAATATATGTTTAATCTGCTTTTCATTATTTAAATTCTACCACCTGGTTATTTTTGTTTTCCTTTTTACGTCTGTCTTTCTTCGATTTTTGAAAAATCTCACGGAATTTATCATAATCCAAAGTAATGATGAATCCTAATCCCGTTTCTATGATCTGCCCCTGAAGAGCTACCTGGTATTCATCCTTACGGTAGGCGCGGAGCATATATCTTCCGTCTTTTGAAAGGCTGTAATCTACCGTAACATTTCCTGCAATATTCGTCATGTTTTCGTTCTGGCGGGCTTCACCTTCAAGGGCAAAATTACTTCCTACAGACACTTTAAGACGGTCATTCAGCAGTTTTTTACTTACCCCCACATTCAGATCGGTTCTTGTATTTTTTTCTCCGCTGGAATAATCTTCGGAAGAATCAACACCCAGGTCAATATCAACACCTTTGATCAAACCCGAAGCAAGGTTGTTCAGTTGCTGGGAAAGAATTTTACTCACACTTTGTCTGGCCAGCATTTCGGCCGACATTCCCGCACCGGACTCAAACGGATTTTCCCCAATGAAACGGTTCAGCAGAAGAAGGGCAAAAACCTGTTTATTCATTTCTGATTCCTGGGTTCTGAGCTGGGTAAGCTTTTGATCTACAATATCCGTTACCGTAGATGAAACCGCATTGTTCTTCTCATCCGTCGTAATATCGAAAGTGATCTGAGGTTTCAGAAGTTCACCCTTCATTTTTAATAAAGTGTTGAAAGGAATTCTCTGTTTAAACTGATTCATTATGGATGCATCTTCACCGCTTACCTGCTGCTCAACGAGGTCAATAGGCGGTGCTTCCGTTTTATAGACAGCCGTGATATCCATTGTTGCAGCGGTAGGTTCACCCGTCCACGTAATCGTGCTCCCTTTCTGGATATCAAATTTACGTTTCAGAAGACTTACTGATAGTTCATAAGACCCTTTTTCCACTTCATACACACCTACAAGGGTTGTTTTTCCTGAAGGATCAATTCCCCCGGTCAATTCTGCTTCACCCTGAAGTTTTACAAAATCTCCGTTAGCCTTATCAATAACAATTGATAGTTTTGCTTCCTTGCTTACCTCAATATTTACGCTTACATCCATTCCTTTGAAACGGCTTTGGGCCTTCAGGGAATCAGCTTTAATAGTTTTGTTTAAAACTACCTGATCCTGGTCGATGAATTCCACAATTCCGTCTCTCTCTTGGAGTGAAGGGCTTGATTGTGGAAGGACAAACGTGAAATCCGTATCATCAGAGACTGAAAGTCTGCCGTCAACTTTTGGAAGATCTAAATTTCCGCGAATGTGAAGTCCTGCATCAATCGCAAGAACTCCGTACATCATGGCATCATTGGATTTTTCAGAGTTTACCACTTTGAAATCCCTGGCATTTACATCAAGATTAAATGCAAAATCCCTGTACGTTTGTGTAAGAACCTGCCCGTTGATGACAAGGGAATTTCCGTCCTTATCATTGATTTTAAACTTATTAAACTCAATACCGCGGTTGGTAAAATCAATTTCATCATTCAGTTTTCTGAAATCGCTGCCTGTTTTGGCAATTTCCAGTCCGGCATCATTGAATTTCACTTTACCTAAAATGTTCGGTTTTTCAGTGCTTCCGGTAATTTTTAAATTTCCTGAAAGATAACCTTCCGTATTGGTGATGGCATTCATGGAAAAGCCCTGAACACTCTTCATCTGGAGCCTGTTGATGGCCATATTCAGATCAAATGTACTTGAAGAAGTATTGTAGTCACCAAGAATTTTCACATCATTATCATTGCCGGAAAGAGCAATATCCGCATTCAGTATTTTGGGTGAAGTATTATTCACTTTTACGGCCAGATTTCCCACAGGGTTTCCATATACGATCAGATCTGAAATATTCAGGTCGGAAGTGAAGGTCATATTTTTTGTAACATCCCTGAGCTGGGCAGTTCCGTTAATGGTCCCCCTTGCCAGAACTGTGTCTTTTTTAATAAGCTCGGTAATGGTTTCAATTTTAAAATCTTTCAGTGAAATATTTAAAGGGCTACCTGCGCGAGCAGTTTCGGACTGGAGGGAAATCTCGCTTCCGGCATTGGACAGGATAAAGTTGTCTGCTAAAATTCCCTGGCTGCTGATCTGGATTTTATTGTTTTCAGCTACATTCCAGTCTGCATAATTTAATTTCAGTCCGTTTGGATTTAAAGAAATCTCTGTGATATCATTTAACGATTTTGCATTTCCTGCAATAAGGAATTGTGTAGCATCTTTATCATCTTTTGAAGTAATATTGTAATTGATAATATTTTCCGCAACGTCTCCGGTTACAGCAATCTTTTTCAGGGTAAAGCTGGAACTTTGTAAAGCCCCTGTATTGAGGCTGTATTGCAGTGCCTGGTTTTCATTGGTGACTTTTAAAGCAATATTTTCCAGGGAATTTTCACCATACAATAATTGCGGAATCTGCCCGTCAATTTCTATTTTTTGGGAATCTGCATCGTAATTTCCTGCCAGGTTGATCGTTTCAAAGCTTTTTAAATCGGGGACAAACTTTCTGATCAGATCATCATTCTTGATCTTTGCATTGAATGTGAAAAACTGTCCCGGATCTATTTTCTGCCCTTTTGACGGCTTCTGGAACTGGTAATACTGATTGATGGTCTGCGTTAAAGCACCGAATATTTGTGTAAGCTTATATTTTCCGATCAGAGAAACATCAGCAATCTGGGAATTGAAGATAATTTGCGTTGAATCCTGCGTAGAGGAAGCTTTTAGATTGACTTCCTGTACCGGATACACTTCTTTTGTATCTGAAAATGCAAAATCTTTCAGGTTTAAATAACCATTCAAAGCATCAGGATTCAGACTGGAGAAGTCTCCGTCTATCTTTCCGGCGATAATCATTGGTTTCTCGTAAAATCCAAGTTTATTCACATCAAGCTTGATTACTTCACCATTGATTTTTACCGTAGGATTTTTTTCATTGTAAACTCCGGAAGCAATCAAATTCAGATTGGCATTCGGGTCTTTTGAGTTTAGCACAATATTATAAACACCACGGTTTATTTTACCCGTAAGGTCCATATTCTGATAACGGTAGCCTTTATACACAGCCGAAGCCACGTGACCTTTAAGATCAGCTTTGGCATTTTTGAAATCAAAGCTTTCTCCTTTTGCTGAGATTTGCGCCGTTACAGGGCCTATATCTTTATTTTTAATGATCTTTCCTACCTGAACTGCCTGAAGATTGGCCTTTACATCATACAGTTCGCGGTTTTTCCTGCTCATATCCACATCGGCAAGGATTGTGGCATTGCCAAGGGTAGAGTAGAGGTTAAGATCAGTTTTTACCACTTTTGTAGATCCTTTTGCATTTCCTTTAATGCTGAAATGAGAAGGGAGGGCAATATTGGAAGGAATCGTATTTTTCGGAACCAGATTGTAAACGGTTTTGGCTTCCGCAGAGAATTCCCCGATCCTGATATCATAATAAAGATTTTCAGGTTTCATTGCATTTTTAATTCTTCCTGATGCAGCCACTCTCAGCTGGTCCAGGCCTGAAACTTTAAGGTCTTTGATCAGCAGATCATTTACGCTTCCCTGAACGTTTGCATTGACATTCAGAATCGCATTGGGATATTTATTGAACGGAACTGTATTTCGTAAAGCCGGAACAATATTCAGGATATCAGCGAAACCGATTTTAGAATCTTTGATATTGGCTGAAATTTTTACCGCTCCTGGATTTGATGTGAGTTGTTCAAGGGAATCGTAATTTAAAATTACCTCATCACGGATCAGCGTTTTCGGGGTCTGCAGATAAAGGTCTTTCAGATAAGCCTGCTTTTCTGCATACACAAAATCGGTATTGAATTTTTGGATATCCAGGCCTCTTCCTTCCTTGATTTCCGCCGAATTTACCGTTCCTGCAAAAGTATTGTTCTCCATTTTGAAGCTTCTTACTTCCACGTTCATTTTGGAAAAATTCATATGGTTGAAATCCATTCCCTGTTTTGTGGGAGCAATAGCTGTATTGTTGTATACGGCTTTTACATCATTCAGGACAAGTTTTCCAAGAAGTAATTTCATGGCTTTATCCTGGTCTGAAACTTTGGAAACTTCAGGCTCTTTTGAATCTTTTGGGTTGGCATTTTGCGCAGGCAGATAAAGATTTGCATTAATATCTGCGCCGGAAAGTACAACATTGGCAATATTGTAGGAATTATTCTCCAGATCCAGTTTATTCACCTTTGTGCTCAGTTCCTTGAACAGTACTTTAGCAAAAGTTTTGGTATTGTCATCACCGTAATCAATATCGAAATTGGTAAGCTTGATTCCTCTCAGGCCAATATTCATCGGTTTTTTATCATTCAATGAATCTACCTTTTTCTCTACTTTCTTAGCAACCTCTTCAATAAGGTCCTGCTTTAATTTTAGTTTAAGGCCATCAAGATTGATATCATTAACGGCATAGGTGTTTTTATTGAGATCAAAGGTTTTAACCCTTGTATCAAATGATTTGAAGTATAAATTGATATCGTTCCTTGACTGCTGGTCGTTAAATGTTACTCCAATATCTTTTAAATTGATTTTATCAAGAGAAATAATAAACGGTTTGGAAGAGCTTTCTTCTTTATCGCTCGTTGCAAAAGCATTAATGATATAATCAAAATTAAATGCCCCGTTAGGTTTTCGTACCACATGGGCACGGGCTCCTTCAAGATCTACCGAAGTAATGTCAGCCGTAGAACTGATAAGTTTCAGCATATTTAAACCTACATCCAGTTTTTTTACGGCCAGAAGCGTATCTACATCCTGTCCTTTAAGATAAAGATTTTCCATTACAAGACTGTTGGGAAACCCGATGTAAACTCTTTCCAGACTGACTTTGGTCTTGATTTTTTTCTCAAGATATACAACCAGTTTGTCTTTGATGAAATTCTGAACGGCAGGAAGCCTTAAGCTTAGAATCAAAAGGGTAAGAAAAACCAATATTGAAATAAAGGTTATTGCAATACGCCTCAGGAGTTTTCTTTTGTTGATTTTCAGTTTCAAAATGCGATCAGGTTTCTAACAAAGATAAGAATACTATTTTATTAGCTCTTTGTTGTGGTACCCTATTGCAAGTACAAAAACCCTGCCTCGGCTGCCTTTTTATGGAATTTAGTTTAGTAGTTGTCAAGTGAATTAGTTGATCAAGACAGCCCAGGCGTGGATTTTTCTTTAAAAAGCCCCCTTTATTATCATTTTTTTAGTGTTGAAAAGGTTAGCAAAAATGAATTCAAATGTTAGTGTAGTTTCAAAGGGGGCGAAGAGATATATGGAGATAATAAATTGTTGTTAATTGTTGCCGTTCTCCCATTTCACTTCTTCACCCTGAGGTGCAGCACCGCCCTGAGCCGGAGTAACAGGAGAAGTTTCCTGGTTGATATGATACACATAAGCGGCAATTTTTTCGGCGTCTCTTCCGGTAATCGTTCCTTCCTTGATGAAAGGGCGCATGGTAGGATTATTCGGGGAACCGTTTTCAAGCATCCAGAATACGTTTTTGAACAGGCTTTTTTCTTTAATATTGATCCAGTGTGTATCTGTAAGGTTGGGCCCTATGCCGCCTTTTCCACCGTCACTGTGACAGGTTACACAATTGGTTTTGAAGAGTTCCTGACCTTCTGCAATATTATCTGCGCTGTATTTTGCTGTTGCCAGATCAATCTGGGGAGCGGTTTTTTCATATTCCGCTATGGATGCCAGCATTGTTTTTACTTCTTTGTCGTATTCCGCTTCCGGGTGGGCGTATTCTGTGAAGGCGAAAGCTGTGAGATAGACTACGCAGAATATGCATCCGAACCAGAACAGGCCGATCCACCATTTCGGTAGTGAATTATCAAGCTCTGTAATCCCATCGAAACCATGATCTATAAGAATATCTTTTTCTTCAGTAGCAGACTGTTTTTTAAATGCTGAATTCCAAAGCTTTTGGTAATAAGGAATGCTTTTCTCTGCTAAATATTCTTTCTTTTCCTCTTCCGACAATCTGCTGAAGCTTTCATTTTCAACCAGATCTCCGATGGAGTTCATGATCATCAGGAGGATGATTGCAATTAACAGCAGCGCCCAGAAAAACGGAGAGGAAAAATACCCTGAATCTCCGGCGAACATTTCAAACGCCATGATCGTTAAGCCTATCGTGGTTGCGATATATATTGAAATGGGGGTTCTCTTTTTCATTACAGTATTATTTTAATCATTATTCAGCGCTTGCTGTCTGAATCTGTGTTGTTTTAATATCAGTTCCTAATCTTTGAAGATAGGCGATCATCGCTACGATTTCTCTCTGTTCAAGCGGAACATAAGATGCTCCTTTTGATGTTTTTTCTTTTTCCATCTGGTCTTTAACGTCTGTCGCTTCAGAATAAATTCTCTGTACAATAGCTTTTGACTGATTATCTGCCCATTTTCCTGCAGAATCTATTTCAGCTTTTGAATAAGGTACATCGAAAGAATTTTTCATTAACCTCATCTTGTCAACCATTTGGGTACGGTCCAGTTTGTTGGTGATCAGCCACGGGAAACGGGGCATGATGGAACCTGCAGAGGTAATTCTTGGATTGTACATATGTTTAAAGTGCCATGAATCCGGGTTTCTGCCTCCTTCTCTGTGAAGATCCGGTCCGGTTCTCTTAGATCCCCACAAGAATGGTCTGTCATAGATAAATTCTCCGGCTTTTGAGTATTGCCCGTTTTTGCCTTCAAATCTTACGATCTCATCACGGAAAGGTCTGATCATCTGTGAGTGACAGGCATTACATCCTTCACGGATATACAGGTCTCTTCCTTCCAGTTCAAGCGGTGTGTATGGTTTTACAGCCGTAATCGTCGGAACACTTTGTTTAAGGGATAATGTTGGAATAATTTCCACCAATCCACCGATAGCTACGGTTATGAATGCCAATATAGATAACAGTTTCGGAGTTCTTTCCAGCCAAAGGTGTACGCCTTCGCCTTCTTTTCTTGCGCTGCCAATGTCTGCCAGTGCAGGAGCTTCCGCGGGAACGTTTTTCTGGAATGAACCTGATCTTATGGTTTTGATCACATTTACCACCATTAAAATAGCTCCAGAAAGATAAAAGATACCTCCTAAGAATCTCATTTTAAAGTAAGGAATAATTGCCGTTACCGTATCCAGCCAGTTTTTATACATTAAAGTGCCGTCCGGATTGAACTGTTTCCACATTAATCCCTGTGTAAATCCTGAGATATACATAGGAACAGCGTAAAAGATGATTCCTAATGTTCCCAGCCAGAAGTGCCAGTTGGCTAATTTTTTAGACCATAAAGGTGTTCTCCACATAATAGGGATCAGGTAATAAACTACTCCGAAGGCCATGAAACCGTTCCATCCAAGTGCTCCCATATGTACGTGCCCGATAACCCAGTCCGTATAGTGCCCGATTTTGTTTAAAGATTTTGTAGCCAGCAAAGGTCCCTCAAAAGTAGCCATACCATAACAGGTAACTGCTACTACAAAGAATTTAAGGATCGGATTTTCTCTCACTTTATCCCAGGCTCCTCTTAAGGTAAGAAGGCCGTTCAGCATTCCTCCCCAGGAAGGTGCAATAAGCATGATAGAGAATCCTGTACCTACGGCCTGAGCCCATGCCGGAAGCGCCGTATACTGAAGGTGGTGAGGACCGGCCCAAAGGTATACGAATATCAGCGACCAAAAGTGAATAATGGATAATTTATAAGAGAATACAGGACGCTGAGCCGCTTTCGGCATGAAATAATACATCAGACCTAATACCGGAGTTGTCAGTACGAATGCCACGGCATTGTGACCGTACCACCATTGTACAAGAGCATCTTTTACACCGGAATATACAGAATAAGATTTCCAGCTGGTAAATGATAGGGGAACTTCAAGATTATTAAAGATATGGAGCATGGCTACGGCAATCCATGTTGCGATGTAGAACCATATGGCTACGTAAAGGTGTCTCACTCTTCTCTTCGCAATGGTTCCGAACATATTGATTCCGAAAATGACCCATGAGAAGGTGATCAGAATATCAATAGGCCATTCGTGTTCGGCGTATTCTTTGGAAGTATTGATTCCCATTAAGAAAGTGATCACGACGGCAACAATCATCAGCTGCCAGCTCCAGAAATGGATCCATGAGAGTGTATCGCTGAACATTCTTGTTTTTAAAAGTCTCTGCATGCTGTAATAAGCACCACAGAAGAAGGAGTTACACACAAAAGCAAAAATAACGGCGCTTGTATGCAGCATTCTGATTCTTCCGAATCCCATAGCGCCCTGTGTATTGATCAATCCCTGAATATTTCCGCTTTTTAAACTCTGGATGGTGGTATCATCCGTTCCGAATAAAAACTCAGGTAATTCAGGATAAAAAAGCATCAGTGCGGCTGTAAGTCCCAGCAGAAAGCCGACCAGCCCGAATACGATAGTAGCATACAAGAATGCTCTGACAATATTATTGTCATAATTGAATTTTTGCGTCTCCATAATTCCAATTGTGTTGTACCGAAGTGATATTTATCCTCTGAAACCAGATGGGATTAACCTTGATTTATATGAAGAAATAAATATCATGTAACGTGTATAATGTTTTGCCAAAGGTATTTATTAACTTTGTGTAAGTCTAGTAGATACTCTTCTAAACTATACCGAAAACTACTAAAACGAAAACAATGAAAGTATGTGGTCAAAATATCAGAAAAATCCGCAGAAGTAAGGATTTTACACAGGAGTACATGGCTTTTGAAATGGGCATTTCCCAAAAGGCCTATTCTGACATTGAAAATTCTAAAGTGAAGATCAATCTGGAAATACTAACGAAGATCTCCGACATTTTGGAAATCAAACCTTCCGACATCTGCAGCATCTCACATAAATGTGGAACAGGCGGCTCTGAAGACAAATATCAGGGACTTTTGGAGTATATGAAAAAGAATAATATTTCAATTCCTGAGGAATATTTATAAGGAAATATTGTTTTTTACTTTTTAATTCTTTAAAACTGAACCTGTTGAACGTTCTTACAGTTCCATAGAATGTGAATTTCTCTAAAGTTTTATATATTTAGGGCATAATTGATTTTATGAGCAGTGAAGAGAAAAAAGAGTCCAATGATGGGTCTTTAGTCAGAGGATTAACCAACAGGCATATTCAGTTAATTGCACTCGGAGGAGCTATAGGAACAGGACTGTTTCTTGGGATTGGTCCGGCAGCGGTTTTAGCGGGACCTTCCGTTATTCTGGGCTATGCTTTAGCAGGAATTATTGCATTTTTTATTATGCGCCAGCTTGGTGAAATGGTAGTTCAGGAACCTGTTTCCGGAAGTTTCAGTCATTTTGCCTATAAATATTGGGGAAATTTTCCGGGGTTTGCGTCGGGGTGGAATTACTGGATACTCTATATTCTCGTCAGCATGGCCGAACTTACGGCTATAGGTCATTATATTCATTTCTGGTGGCCCGAAATTCCGCTCTGGGTTTCCAGTTTATTCTTTTTTATTGTGATTAATGCTTTAAACCTTGCTTCTGTAAAAGTATATGGAGAAACTGAATTCTGGTTTTCCATCATCAAAGTTGTGGCTATTGTGGCTATGATTATTTTCGGTATTTACCTGCTGGTAACCGGTACGGGAGGGGATAAGGCCAGTATTCAGAATTTATGGAATGATGGCGGTTTTTTCCCGAAAGGTTTATTTAATAAGACAGAAAGCGGTTATTCAGGACTATTTGCAGCGATGGCCATGATTATGTTTTCATTTGGCGGACTGGAACTGATAGGAATTACCGCAGCAGAAGCAAAGAATCCCGAAAAAACAATTCCACAGGCTACCAACCAGGTAATCTACAGAATTCTGATCTTTTATGTAGGAGCTTTGGTGATTTTATTCGCTTTAAGTCCGTGGAGAGAAATTACAGAGGGAACAAGCCCTTTCGTAATGGTTTTTCAGAATTTAAACGGTTTTGAATTTAATCTATTCGGAAAGGTAATACACTTTAATTCACTCATTGCAAATATCCTTAATCTGATCGTTCTGACAGCAGCTTTATCCGTTTATAACAGCAGTGTTTACAGCAACAGCCGGATGCTTTTCGGATTGGCACAGCAGGGAAATGCACCCGGGTTTTTAACGAAACTGAACAAAAGTCATGTTCCCACCAATGCCATCATTGTATCTTCCTGTTTTGCAGGAATCTGTATCATTATCAATAAACTGGTTCCTGAAAAAGCATTTGAATATTTAATGGCTTTAGTGGTTTCTACACTTATTATCAACTGGCTGATGATATGTTACACCCATTTGAAATTTAAGAAAAGCATCATGAATTCCGGGATTGAATCAAAATTTCCATCCATATTCTATCCGGTCTCCAATTACATCTGTATCCTGTTCTTACTGGCTATTTTAGTACTGATGAGCATTACAGGAATGGAAATTCAGGTGATTTTGATTCCTGTATGGCTGGCTTTCCTGTTTTTGATGTTTAAACTGTATAAAAATAAATAATCAGTAAATGATATAAAAGGGCGGATTTTTATCTGCCTTTTTTATATCTTATTGTACTGTTTTTACCGTATTTAAATTCAGCTATGAAAAAAATTATAATAATAGTTTCTGTTCTAATTTCAGCAGTGGCTTTTTCACAGAAAGTAAAGGCTAAAACCAATTCCCGGATTTCAGATCGATATGAATCCGGGCAGCCACAGGACGCGTCTGTTCCGCCTCCGCCTTCAACTGTTTTTCCTGCACAATTCCCTGATGGTAACAAGGCTTTTGTGAAAAAAGTAGAGCAAAACCTGAATAAAGAAATTTTGAAGCCTTCATCTAAAATCTTGAATACACAGATTATTATAAAAATTGATGAGGAAGGAAATGTACTGAATATTTCAACTTACGGTAAAGATGAAATCTTTAACAGTGAAGTAAAAACAGCAGCAATAAAGACTACGGATAAAGTAAAATGGACCGCAGGGAAAAATAGCAGAGGTGAAAAAGTAATTGATATTGTGAAGATTCCGTTTCGATATAAAAATCTGTAATTTTCATACAAGCTGATAAAAACAAAAACCATCCTGAAAAGGATGGTTTGTAGACCCACAGGGATTCGAACCCCGACTGACGGTACCAAAAACCGGAGTGCTACCGTTACACTATAGGTCTGTTTATTTTTGGTGGTGCAAATCTACAATTTTTTTCTTTACACACAAAAACTGTTTTGAAAAATTTCATAAGTCAGTCTTATTTTAGCTTTGAGTCATGAAATTTTCACTGATTTTTTTGAATGAGTTTAAGAATAACAAAAACCGGGATATACCAAAAACAAAAACCACCCTTGAAAAGGATGGTTTGTAGACCCACAGGGATTCGAACCCCGACTGACGGTACCAAAAACCGGAGTGCTACCGTTACACTATAGGTCTGTTTTATTTTGGTGAGGCAAATTTACAGCTTTTTTGTTTAGATACAAGAATTTTTTAAAGTTTTTTTTAAATTTACACAGCTTTTTATTTACCTCAATCATGCTGATAGACTTCAATAATCTCAATATTAATAATTTATCCTTTCGGACAGATTTTGAACAGAAAATCAAAATTTTTTTGAACGAATGGTTTTCTCACGGATATACTGTGAAGGTTCAGACTTCGGGGTCCACAGGAATACCAAAAATTTTTGAGATCGAAAAAAATAAAATGATTAATTCTGCTGGGATGACGTGTCATTTTCTGGGATTGCAGGAAGGAGATAAAGCATTGATCTGCCTTCCCATAGAATATATTTCAGGAAAGATGATGGTAGTCCGCTCCATAGAAAGAAAATTGAAGCTGATTGTTGTAGAGCCGTCTCTGAAACCTGTTGAACATTTAAACGAAGAAATAAACTTCTGTGCCATGACTCCGCTTCAGGTGGAAAATTCTCTGGATAAGCTTCATTTGATTAAAAATTTAATTATTGGCGGGGCAGCTGTTTCGGAGAGCTTGAAGCAGAAAATTTCCGGTAATCAGCAATTATCTGTCTCAAACCGTATTTTTGAAACTTACGGAATGTCTGAAACCCTCTCTCATATTGCCCTGAAGCAGGTGAGGCCTGAACCTGAAGATTATTTCACCGTTTTTGAAAATGTTTCCATCAGTGTGGATGAAAGAGGCTGCCTGAAAATATTTGCTCCAAATCTTAATGTTGAGGTACTTCAGACTAATGATTTAGTTGAAATAAAGAATAGCCATCAGTTTAAATTCCTGGGACGTATAGATAATGTTATTAATTCTGGTGGAGCGAAAATTTTTCCTGAAACACTGGAAGCTTTGGTAAAAAAAGAAATTCCCAATGAAGCCGTTTTTGTCGGGATAAATGACGAAAGTTTGGGACAGAAACTGATATTGGTTATAGAAGGAAAAGAATCCGGAGATATAGTATCGAAAATATCAGAAATACCATTTGAAAAGAGTTTCCACAAACCAAAAGAAATTATTTTCATGGAAGAAATTCCACGAACTCCCAACGGTAAAGTAAACCGTACAGAGCTGGAAAGAAAAATAAGTAAATATTTATAATCTTTTATCTTGATTCCAGTGTCTTGAATCTCAAAATAAAAAACATGAAAGACTTTTCAAAAGAACTCGGTTTTAAAACTTCACGAAGCAGTGGAGCAGGAGGCCAGAATGTTAATAAAGTGGAAACTTCCGTTACCGTTCTCTGGCTTGTTGATGAGTCTGAATTTTTTAATGATCATCAGAAAGAACTGATTCATAGTAAATTAAAAAACAGAATTAATACCGATGGATATTTATTCCTCACGGTCTCGGAAAGCAGAACCCAGCTGATGAACAAGAATAAGGCAGTTGAAAAAATTGTTGAACTTGTTGATAAAGCTTTAATTGTTCAAAAGAAAAGAATTGCAACCAAGCCTTCAAAGGGACAAAAACAAAAGCGACTTGATACGAAAAAGAAGCTCTCTGAAAAAAAGGATAACAGGAAGTTCAAGTTTTAGGGAAAGACAGTGTAACCGAATAAATACAGGTTTTTCAGATAACGAAAAGAAAGTTTGCACAGAGTTTCTTTAAGTGCATCTGCTTCATTCCGTTTTTAAGTTTTATCTTTGCAAAAATTAAAAAAATGAGCAAACCGATTTCTGAATTTATAGAGAAATATTATCTGCACTTCAATGCGGCTGCATTGGTAGATGCATCTAAGGGGTATGTTGCGCATCTTAAAGATGGCGGAAAAATGATGATTACCCTGGCAGGGGCAATGTCTACTGCTGAATTAGGGAAGATCCTTGCAGAAATGATCCGTCAGGGAAAAGTAGATTTTATCTCTTGTACAGGAGCCAACCTTGAAGAAGATCTTATGAACCTTGTGGCCCACTCTCACTATGAAAGAGTTCCGCATTACAGAGATCTTACCGCGCAGGATGAATGGGATTTGTTGGAAAGAGGATTAAACAGAGTTACAGATACATGTATTCCTGAAGAGGAAGCATTCAGAAGACTTCAGAAGCATATTGTAGAGATCTGGAAAGATGCTGAAGCTAAAGGCGAGCGTTATTTCCCGCACGAATTCATGTACAAGATGATCCTTTCAGGAGTTCTTGAGCAGTATTACGAAATTCCAAGAGAAAACTCATGGATGATTGCCGCTGCAGAAGCAAACCTGCCAATTGTGGTTCCGGGATGGGAAGATTCTACCATGGGTAATATCTTTGCATCTTACTGCATCAAAGGTGAGCTTACAGCAACCACTATGAAATCAGGAATTGAGTATATGACGTATCTTGCAGACTGGTATACTAAAAATTCAGGTGGAAAAGGAGTAGGCTTCTTCCAGATCGGAGGAGGTATTGCCGGAGATTTCCCTATCTGTGTAGTGCCGATGCTTTACCAGGATATGGAAATGCATGATATTCCTTTCTGGTCTTATTTCTGCCAGATATCGGATTCTACAACATCTTACGGTTCATACTCAGGAGCAGTTCCGAATGAGAAAATTACCTGGGGTAAACTGGATATCACTACACCGAAATTCATCGTTGAAAGTGATGCGACTATCTGTGCACCATTGATGTTCTCTTATATCTTAGAGAATTCTTAAGAGTAAATATTTTTTAAAAATACAAACGCTTCAATTCATTTTGGAGCGTTTTTTATTTTCAATTCATTGTTTTGGGCGGAGTGAGGCAGTCTCACTTAAAAACGAAGTTAAACTTAATATTCTTAAAACCTTTCTTCTTTCTATAATTTAATTCAGTCTTACATTTTTTGAACCAAACAGACAGATAATTGAGCTTATTTACAAAATCTCTTTTCTGTTTCTGTTGCAATTTTGTCAACAGTAATTCAACATTCAAAAATTAAGATTATGGGACTATCGTATTTAGGGATTTTTCATACTGTTATAGGTATTATTGCTATTGTGGCAGCAGTTACAGACTTTATAAAAAGAGGGAAAATTGATTTAAACCAACTTACAGGCAAGATTTATTTTTATTTAACGCTTATCACTTCATTGACTGCTTTGGGGCTATCCAAACACGGAGGATTTAATCCCGGACATATTTTTGCCCTTTTCATCGTTATTTTAATATTGACGGCTTATTTTCTTCATAAAAAAAGACAGGGGAACAACAGAGCGCGTTTTTTTGAAAACTTTCTTCTGTCCTTCAGTTTTTTCTTATCGCTGGTTCCTACCGTTAATGAAACATTCACGCGTGTACCGCTTGGGCATCCTTTAGCAAAAGCACCCACAGATGCCATTATCGGGCAGACACTTCTTGGCCTTTTTGTACTGTTTATTATTGGTTCCGTTTTTCAGTTCAGGGAGCAAAGAAAAATTAATAAACCGGTATAAATTTTATTGCTAGATATTAAGGTTTTAAAAGAGATTCTTACAAATTAATGCCATTGTGTCACATTCTGATGCATGGTATTTTTTTTGAGACAGAAATAGAAAATTAAAACAAAAATTATTATGACTAAAGGAAATATTAATGTATCTGTGGAAAATATTTTCCCGCTTATTAAAAAATTTCTTTACAGTGACCACGAAATATTCCTGAGAGAATTAATCTCCAATGCAACGGATGCTACCTTAAAACTAAAGCATTTAACAAGCATCGGAGAAGCAAAAGTTGAATATGGAAACCCAAAGATTGAAGTTAAAATCGATAAGGAAAACAAAACACTTCGAATTATCGATCAGGGTATCGGGATGACGGGTGAAGAGGTTGAAAAATACATCAATCAGGTTGCTTTTTCAGGAGCCGAGGAATTCCTTGAGAAATATAAAGACACGGCAAAAGATTCCGGGATCATTGGTCATTTCGGACTTGGTTTTTATTCTGCATTCATGGTGGCTGAAAAAGTGGAGATCATTACAAAATCTTATAAAGACGCACCCGCAGTAAAGTGGATATGTGATGGCAGCCCGGAATTCACCCTTGAAGAAACAACTGATAAAACGGACAGAGGAACGGAAATCGTTCTTCACATTGCAGAAGATTCTACAGAATTCCTTGAAGAAGGTAAAATCCGTGAATTGCTTTCAAAGTATAACAAATTCATGCCTGTTCCTATTAAATTCGGAACAAAAACACATACGCTTCCGTTACCGGAGGATGCTCCCGAAGATGCAGTGGCTGAGACTGAGGAAGTTGACAATATCATCAACAATCCTACTCCGGCATGGACTATTGCGCCAAGTGAGCTGACGAATGAGGATTATATGAAGTTCTACCACGAGCTGTATCCAATGCAGTTTGAAGAGCCTTTATTCAATATTCACCTGAATGTTGATTATCCTTTCAATCTTACCGGAATTTTATTTTTCCCGAAACTGAGCAACAATTTAAATATTGATAAGGATAAAATTCAGCTTTACCAGAACCAGGTATTTGTAACGGATGAGGTAAAAGGCATCGTTCCTGACTTCCTGATGCTTCTGAGAGGGGTAATAGATTCTCCGGATATTCCGTTGAATGTTTCCCGTTCTTACCTTCAGGCAGATGGCGCCGTGAAGAAAATTTCTTCTTACATCACTAAAAAAGTGGCCGATAAGATGTCTTCCCTGATCAACGAAAACCGCGAAGATTATGAGCAGAAATGGAACGACATCAAGATCGTAATAGAATACGGAATCATCACAGAAGAGAAATTTGCAGAAAAGGCAGATAAATTTACACTATATCCTACTACAAACGGAAAATACTTCCTGTGGAATGAATTAATTGAAAAGATTCAACCTTCTCAGACAGATAAAGACGGCAATACGGTAATTCTTTATACTACCAATGCAGACGAGCAGCACAGCTATATTCAGGCAGCAAATGATAAGGGATATGAAGTTCTGTTATTAGACTCACCCGTGATTTCTCACGTGATCCAAAAGCTGGAAACTACAAAAGAGAAGATCTCATTTGCCAGAGTAGATGCAGACCACATCAATAACCTGATCAAAAAAGATGAGCCTGTTATTTCCAAATTAAACGAAACTGAAAAAGAAACCTTAAAGAAAGATGTGGAAGAGGCCGTAAAAGATGCCAAATTCACTGTACAGCTTGAAGATCTTGACAGCAATGATGCTCCGTTTACCATCACCCAACCTGAGTTCATGAGAAGAATGAAGGAGATGCAGGCAACCGGCGGAGGCGGTATGTTCGGAATGGGAGGTTTCCCGGAGATGTATAATCTTGTGGTAAACTCGAACAGTGAACTTTCTAACCAGATCTTAAAAACAGAAAATGCTGAGGAGAAGGACAATTTGATCAAGTACGCCCTAGACCTTGCAAAACTTTCCCAAAACCTGCTGAAAGGAAAAGACCTTACAGATTTTATCCAGAGAAGTTATAAGCAACTGGAGAAATAATAATATTACATAAATACAAAAGGCTGTTCTCATATTGGGAACAGCTTTTTTCATGCAATGACAGATTGTGGTGACGGGTTGCAATAATTTTAAAGAAAATTATCAATGTATTGGTTTGAATATTTTGATATTATTAACTTTCTATGCTTTTTTTACTACATCCTGAGAACCTGACTCATATTTCTTCGATTTTTTATTGTACATTCTAAGGTTTTTTTCCATTTTTGTATAAAATGTAGGATATGCAAAAAGAAAAATTACGCACTATCAGAAAACAAAAGGGCTATACCCAACAGCAGATAGCTGATATTATCGCGACAGATGTATCCAACTACAGCAGAAAGGAAAGCGGTGATGTAAGGATTATCAAAGATGAATGGGACAAAATCGCCCGTTTCTTAAATGTTACTGTGGAAGATATTTACGAGGAAGAAGAAGCAAAAGTTGTGATCAATAATGATCATCCTGTATTCAACGATCACGCAGTTTCATCTATTGTTTCTCAATTCAATAATATTCCTGGGTCCATTATCCAGAATCTTCAGGATTATATTTCTTTTTTGAAAGAGGAAAATGAAAGGTTGAAGGAAGAATTGAAAAGCCCAAGAAGTAGAAAGTAGTAGCCACTATTTTATAGAATAAATTAAAATGCCATGACGTTAAAGTTTATGGCATTTTTTATTGTATGTATTTCGAGTAAAACCTGATTGAGTGACAAACTTGAGTTTTTTTTTAACGCAAAGTTTTTGTAAGACTCTGTTGATTTTAAGGAAGCAAAGATTTGCGATTTCATCGCTGATTAAGCTTTCGGTTATATGTTTGATTAGTAGAATCAATCTTCGATTGATTTTTTTATCCTTAATAAGAAATTATAGTTTGATGGTTTGATCCCTTGCGTGAGAAAATATTTGCAATTTTTTATACATTCAGGTTCCGGCGGCGAAGCCGCCGGAACCTGAATGTATTATAATTTATCAATAGCTTTCAGGATCTCTTCTTTATTATTGACCAATCCTTGCAAATGATCTCCTTTGGATTCAATGAAAACTTTAGTGCCGGCAGCATTATCAAAAACCAGTTTTCCCTGCTCATAAGGAATGGTTTTATCTTCCTTACCATGAATAATAAGCAATGGCAGCTTGTCCAAAGCCTTCACATCTTCTTTAGCTGCATAAGGCGAAATCATAGACTGCAGAATAAATTCTCTGTACTGAGGAGCAAAATGAGCCGCAATATCCGTAAAAGAAGCCATTGGACAGTCCAGAATAAGTCCGGAAATCTCAGAAATATTATCTTTGGCAAGGTGCGCAGCAACCTGGGTTCCTAAAGAAGCTCCGTAGATGTAGACTTTTGTATCTTTAATATCAGGTCTTTTCATCAGTTCATCAAAAATTTTCTGCCCGTCTTCCGCTACATTTTTGTGATTGGGTTTCCCTGTAGACAATCCATACCCTCTGAGATCTATCATTACCACCTGATATCCTGCCTCTACAAGAGGTTTGGTCATAAACTGATAGGTTGTAACGTTTCCTGCCGCTCCGTGAAAATAAAAAATTGTCTTTTGAAGTTTTTGAGTGTCAGGTTTTGCTATAAACGCTGTAATCGTATCTCCTTCTACAGGAAAGTTAATCTGTTCGGAAATTTTAAACTCAAATGGCTTCATGACTTTGTTTGGCTGATAGAATTTATCATCCGTCTGAGCTTTTGCAAATACTGTGATAAAAAAGAATACTAAAGACAGAATTGAAATTGGTTTCATAGTTTTTTGTTTTATTTATGAACCAAAGGTATTGCGAAGGATATCAATTAAGAAAAATATCCAACTGAGCCGTATGTATTCCTGTCTGAATAGTATAATTTGCAGGATTATATCTCTTCCAAAGGGTCCCAGAAAAGTTTTTTGAAGTTTTTTATTCTAAAATTTTCAACAGTAATTCCTTCTGCTTCCAGTTTGGGCTGGAATTCGGGAACAGATAAGGTGCCGGAGCTTGATATAACTCTGTGCGCAGGAACATCTTCGGGGCAGCCTCCCATCGCCTTACCTACATGGCGGGAATGGTTGGGGTAACCTACAGCTTTAGCTATGGCTCCGTAAGAGGAAACTCTTCCTTTCGGAATCAGTCTTGTCACCTCATAAATCTGCTGTTTAAAAATATCGTCCATAGTTAATCTATTATCCTGTTAATAAATAATCCCAAATAATAACTTTTGCATCATTTTTGAACTTTTACCGTTTCAATGATGTTTCATTTAAATATAAAGATATGAAAAAATCATTTTTCAGACTGTTGAATACAGTGAATAAAAAAGTACTTCCTAAGCTAAGTGGTAAAGATCCTAACAAACTAACCAAACTGGAGAAAGGTATTCTGGCTTACCGTTATTTTGTACTGGTAAATTCTCTTGAATAATTTTTTTAATTATTAGTCTGCCATTGCAAGCATAGTAAGACAAACTCTTAATAATCTTAACTACTGAATTTTTTCTTAATGGTTTGAATGGAGTACTTTTAATCCTCCTTATTCACTTTTGAACGGTAATTTGTGGGAGACGTATTATATCTGTCATGAAAGCTTTTGGTAAAATTGGCTAAGTCATTAAATCCGCAATCAAAAGCAATATTGGAGATACGCTCATCAGAAATCAATAATAATTCGGCAGCTCTTTCCAGCCTTTTCATTTTAATGTAACTGGCAGGGGAGTTATCATATAATTTTTTAAATTCTCTTTTAAAAGAAGAAACACTTAAATTGGTTTTTTGTGCAAGTTCCTCAATGTTTACCTGAGAAAATAAATTGGCTTCTATAATTTGTTTGAATGTATAAGATGTTGGAGAGAAAAGCTGGGATAATATGGCTTGTATGGTTTCTGCTTCTTGTGTTTGCGACAGCAGAAGAATGATTTCCTTTAGTTTCAGAATCAGGATTTCATCGTTTACCAAAGATGGATTTTCAAAATAGAACAGAAGTCCTTCAATATATTTATGAATCAGGAAATCGTTGTTTATTTTTCCGCCCGACTGGTTCGTTTCTTTATGGCCTGGCTGAAGGAGTAAAGGCAGCTCTCTTTCGTAAATTTTCTTTAATATATCAGGATGAAAAGTTACGATTACAATTTCGCCATTGGTGTTGGCATCTGAATGATGGATCTGTTTACCGGAACTGATGCAATTGAGTAATAATGAATGCCTGGCCGGAATGTTGATAGAGATGTCATCGTATTGATATTGCATTCCACCTGACAGCATATATAAAAAGCAGGCTTGCTCTGCAACGGGGAAGGCAAATTCAAAAGGAGATTTTAAATCTATTTTCTGAATGAATGTTTTCCCGAACAGATCAATTTTTTTATAATCAGTAACCATATCTTTAACAGGTTTTAGCTGGCATATTAAAGCTAAAAAGAAAAACGATCTGAAATTCAGACCGTTTTCTATTAATTATTTATTGTTTTTCAATTCTTCCTTGATCTTGTTTTCCAGTTCTTCAGCAAGTTCAGGATTGTCTCTTAAAACATCCTTTACCGCGTCACGTCCCTGGCCTAGTTTCGTTTCTTCATAGCTGAACCAAGAACCGCTTTTCTTCACAATTCCCTTATCAACGGCAGTATCAAGAATTTCACCTACTTTGGAAACTCCTTCACCATACATAATATCGAATTCTGCCTGCTTGAATGGAGGTGCTACTTTGTTTTTCACGATTTTCACTTTCACGCGGCTTCCGATCGCTTCATCACCGTTTTTAATAGGTGCGCTTGCTTTTCTGATATCCAGTCTTACAGAAGCGTAGAATTTCAGGGCATTACCACCGGTAGTGGTCTCAGGGTTTCCGAACATTACACCGATTTTCTCTCTCAACTGGTTGATGAAGATTACCGTACATTTTGTTCTTGAAATGGTTGCCGTAAGCTTTCTTAATGCCTGGGACATCAATCTTGCGTGAAGACCCATTTTGGAATCTCCCATTTCACCTTCAATTTCCGCTTTTGGAGTAAGAGCTGCTACCGAGTCAATAACGACAATATCAATAGCCCCTGAACGGATCAGGTTATCGGCAATTTCCAAAGCCTGCTCACCGTTGTCCGGCTGTGAAATGATAAGGTTTTCTAGATCAATTCCCAGTTTTGCAGCATAAGTTCTGTCGAAAGCGTGCTCCGCATCAATGAATGCTGCAATACCACCTGCTTTCTGAGCTTCAGCAATAGCGTGAAGGGTTAATGTTGTCTTACCTGAAGATTCAGGACCGTATATTTCAATAATTCTTCCTCTTGGATAACCGCCAACGCCTAATGCGATGTCAAGTCCCAAAGATCCGGAAGGAATTACCTCTATCGTATTATCTACGGAGTCATCTCCCAATGTCATTACAGTTCCTTTTCCGTATGTTTTATCTAGCTTGTCAAGCACCAGAGCCAGTGCTTTTTTCTTATCATCAATGTTACTCATCTCAATTAAAATAATTTCTCAAAAATACATAATTTTAACATCAAAAACTAATATTATTTAGGGTGAAAATATGTTTTTAGAGTTAAAAAATGATAAAATTTTACTGCTGATATTATTCATTCCTAAAGGAATGCAGGATCTTATGATTTAACGCATAAAAAACACATTTTTACACTTTTACAGAAGATATTTCCGGGATTTTTCTAATGAAAATTCGAATCTTTTGTAATTCTCAGGTAATCTTCCAGCACTTTCATCTGGTCTTTGTTTCCTTTTTTTATTCTGGCTGCCCGGCTTACGAATTTGTCATACAATTTATTAGCGAGAATCTTTGTTTTCGGAAACAGATTTCTGGCAGGAACATCAGGAATTTGCAGTCTTTTACACACCTCATCATCCAAAAGAAACCATGTACAGCAGATATGAAGATATCTCAGATTTTTTCTTTCGAATTTGAATTTCAATATTGGGTTTTCCAAGGATTCATTCAACAGGGAATGAGCCAGAAGGATAGAATCTTTATCTGAAGACGGCTGCACGGAAGTCCATAGGTAAAAATATTCCGTTGCCTGTTTTTTATTGTCAGGAAGAAGCTGTTCGGGAATTCCCAGCAAATATCCTACATACTTCCACAGATGAAAAATTCCTTTCTCTTCTTCAATGGAAAAATCATTTCCTAATTTTTGAAGACTGTGAAGAAAAACAAGGCTGAAACCGATGTAAGTGGCCATCATATCCCATGAATTGATGGGTTCTCCCCAGTTTTCCGTATCCCATTCTTTGTAATATTTCTTTATGGAAAGTCTTGCGTAAGAATGAATCAGGCGGGTTTTTATGGCAAATTCATAGCCTTTTGCATGCAGTTCCAGGGCATCATAACGGGTAGCATTCACCCAAAAATCCAATGTTTCCGAGAGACGCTTTACGGCGCCTTTTTTCAGCGCTTCTGTGGCTGTGAGAGGTTTGTTTAGGTAAGCATAATCATAGCCTCCCATCAGACAATAATCTCTCAGAGAAATGAGGGAATCCAGATTGCTTCGCATGCAGAGTTCTGCACCGCTTTTTAACAGGCTGTAATCAAGCCATTCCGGAACTTTCTGGGTCTGGGTGAAAAGTTTTTTTACACTTTCAGGAACATGGTCGGCTTCCGAAATTCCGTTTCGTATATAACCTTCAATTTCCCTGGAAGCTTCGTTGAATTTTTTAACGAGGTAAACATCTTTTACCACTTCATCACCAGCCTCATCTGTATGATAAAAGAAGGGGGAGAATTGATCAAAATCTTTAAAGCTTACTTCGGCTCCGGAAAAATCAATAAGCTGTTTTCCATTGCCTTTTTCCCAGAAATCTTTGAAGTGGGAAGAGTCTTTAAAGCGGGGTTGTATAGTCAGTTTGTCCATCCTGTATAAAAATACAAGTTTTGCACCGAAGTTCAGCGGTGAGATTTATCAGCCTTTCAAACCGAATTCTATTAACTGTTGAAATATCAGATAAGCCCTCTTTCAAAAGCCTTTTTTACAAGTTCTTTGCTGTTTCTGGAATCGGTTTTCCGTAAGATGTTTTTTCTGTGGGTACGGACTGTATGTTCAGACAGAATTAATGCCTGGGCTATTTCCGGTGCGGAATATCCTTTGGTAATAAGGGCAAGAATTTCCATTTCTCTTTTCGTTAAATGTTCAGAAAAATTTTCCGGCTTGGAAAAGCAGTCCAGTTTCACCTGGTGAAAATCATTTCTGGGGCCTATCCCGGAAACCAATACGGTATATGGATTTTCCTTGGTGATATGATGAATATTGGTATGGATGTTTATTGCCTGGATAGGAATGCCGGTTTCGTCTTCCATCGTAATAACAGACTGATGATGGAACAGCTCATAATTTCCTTCTGCTGTTTTCATCCTGAAACAATAACTGCCTTTGATGTAGAGCTGATGCTCAAGACCTATTTCTGTGATTTTGTTGACAAGGACCTTTTCTGCTTGTATTACAAACTCTATATCATCAGGATGGGTGAGATCTATGACATCTTTTAAGTTTTCAGGATAATACGAAAGGCCATGAAGCTTAAGGATATTTTCATGATGGTGTGAAAGCGTACTGTTGGTAAGATTCAGGGCATAATAATAAAATTCACCAATAGCAAATATTTCACTGATGATACGTTCTATGGGTGGTTTATCCAGAATTTTTCTGTCTCTTCTGATACCTGGATAAGTATTCCAGATTTCAATAAGCGGATGTTTTTTTTCCGAACTTTCCATGGATAAATTAGTTTTAGCTAAAATAATTAAAATACTTGCAAAATACCACAAAAGGGGGATTTTTTTACTGTAATAAAATTCCAAACTTTGTAAGAACTAATAACCATGAAAGCTCAATTTATTCCGTTTAGTTGGATTTAGTGATTTAATTTTTTCTATGTTTTTTTCAAATAAGAAAAATATTGAATCTTAAATCTTGAATTTTTACAAACGATTTATTTGAAGTTAATTAATTGAATGTTATAAAAACAGTTTATTCTTTTCTTTTTTAGTTGTTTGAAAACGATAAACTAATAGCCTCTCGTTGCTGGAGAGGCTTTTTCTTTTGTTTTATACTGCTTTTTCACTCTCTGTTTTTGATACTCAAAATCACCCGAACGGGTAATTTACTTGTATTCATGAAATTCCAAACTTTGTGGAAAACTAATAGCCATGAAAATTTTACTTTGAGCCTGTTGTATTCTTTAAGTAAGTTTTCATGTAAAGGGATTTTAATTCAAAAAAACTCTAACCATAAAAATTGGAAAGTCATGAAAACAAAAATTTTATCTATAGTATTGCTATTGATTGGCATATGTGTTTTTTCTCAAAATTCATATGAGTTATTTGGAAACTTTATCAGCGAATCGACTCCGTATGAGGTTAAAATAAACACTACGAAAACAAAAGAAAAAATTACGTCATTTAAAATTCAGATTTGTAAAACCGCTACGGAATGTGAGGAAAGCATTGAGATAGTCAATAATTTCGATCAGGAAACCTTTATCTCAGCGATGGGAAGCACTATGAAAAAGTCAAAGTTGATAGGATCTGCATTTGTCTTAAAACCAGAAGTAGAATTACAATGGAAGAATATTTATTATAATTTGATGAAAAATTTTAATAAAAAAGAGGTTTTAACTGAACTGTATGATTTACAAAAGATTGAATATGGAGGAAAATTGAAAATGAATAAGGAATTAATTAAATTAAAGGCAGAGGATGGCACCAATAAATATTTATATTTTGCCCCAAAATATGCAAGTATAAGACTTTTTAATAATAAAATAAACAGTATTTCTGTCGTAGGGAATATATTGGATAGTACTAAAACTGTTATACTAAAAGAAGAAGCAACATTATTCAATAATAAGTATTCTATACCTTTCAGATCTACGATTATAGATCGTAATAATTACAGTGCTAAAATATATACAACAAAAGGTTCGGACAGCTATTACTATATAGAGTGTAATGATCTTTTAGATTATAAGCCTTTTGAAAATAATTATAGTTATTCACTGAAAAATAAAGAGTATGAAATAAAAGTTGATGAAGACCTTAAAATAGAAAAAAGAGGATTGTATGATTATTTTACGGCTATTATTTTTTCTGATTTTTTAGGATTTAACAATGAAGGAGGAAATAGCTTGCTACAGGCAGAAGGGAGGGCAAGAATTCCATTAAATTACGTGAATTTTGGCAGATTCAATTCGCCTGAGTATGTAGAGGCTTACTTGAATGCATCAATTTATAATGGGCAGGAAGAGGGAAGTGGTTTCATAGAGCTTAATGTAAAAGATAATTTGAGTATATCCTCTTTTGAGCTCTTAAGAAAAAATAATGTAGAGGCCGGGATAAATATCGGGGTCGGTTCATTTGAATGGAAAGGAACTTCTACTAGCTGGATTTTAGATTATGGTATTCAGATGTATAGAACTAAATTCAAAACGATAAAGGATACGATTATTACCAATTATCAATTATATTCTATTTCACACGGACCAAGATTAAAAATAGAAATAAGACCGCAGATTAATTTTGGAGCAGATGTAAATTTTGGATTATTAGGATTAAAATATAGTGGAGCAAATAAGAATTTGAATATAATTGAGGGCATGGATTTTAGAAAAGAAATTCTAAAGGATAATGGAACGTTGTATAATACTCTTTTTCTTACTACTAACTTCTACACAAAACTTAGCCCCAATGATGGAAATGGAGGACTATATTTTAGATTGGGAGGATATTATGATTTTTACACAAAAAATATTGCACCGCAGGTAATGGTAGGGTATGCTACAAATCTTACAACGTTTATCAATAAATTTAAAAAAAATGATGCTGTTGCAGAATGATGTAATGAGGTACAATTCTTTGAAGACCGAATAAAGCCTCTCAAATCTTGGGAGGTATTTTGTTTAAGCAGACTTCTGTTAATTTGATATTAAAAATAACTTTCAATCGCTAATCAGAGTATAATTTTAACGGTTAAATTGAAAAAAACCTTCCCATCGGGAAGGTTTTCATTATTTATAGCGTATTGCTCATTACTTATTACAAAGAAGCAGCATGTACAAGCATATCTACCAACTTGTTAGAGTAACCCATTTCGTTGTCATACCAGGAAACAAGTTTTACGAAGTTTGGAGAAAGCATGATACCGGCATCTTTATCGAAGATAGAAGTTCTCTTATCTCCTACGAAATCTTGGGAAACCACTGCATCTTCAGTGTATCCTAAGATTCCTTTCAATTCACCTTCGGAAGCAGCTTTAAGAGCAGCACAGATCTCATCGTAAGACGTAGCTTTTTCTAATCTTACTGTAAGGTCAACTACAGAAACGTCTACAGTTGGTACTCTGAAAGACATACCTGTTAATTTTCCGTTTAGGGAAGGGATTACTTTTCCTACCGCTTTAGCAGCACCTGTAGAAGAAGGGATAATGTTGTTAAGAGCAGCTCTTCCACCTCTCCAGTCTTTCATTGAAGGACCGTCAACAGTTTTCTGAGTTGCTGTTGTAGCGTGTACAGTTGTCATAAGACCTTCAACGATCCCGAAGTTATCGTGGATTACTTTAGCTAAAGGAGCTAAACAGTTGGTTGTACAAGAAGCATTTGATAAAATTTTGATATCGTCAGTAAGTTCTTTGTGGTTCACACCCATTACGAACATTGGAGTATCGTCTTTAGATGGAGCAGAAAGGATTACTTTTTTAGCACCGGCATTTAAGTGAGCAGAAGCACTTTCTTTATCAAGGAATAAACCTGTAGATTCTACCACATAATCGGCACCTACTTCGTTCCATTTTAGATTATTCGGGTCTCTTTCAGCAGTTACTCTGATTCTTTTTCCGTTTACCACAAGATCATTTCCTTCTACAGAAACCTCTCCCGGGAAGATACCGTGTACAGAATCATATTTTAACATGTAAGCCATGTATTCTGCATTGATTAGGTCATTGATTCCTACTACTTCAATGTTATCTCTTTCAGTCATTGCTCTGAAAACAAGACGTCCAATTCTACCAAAACCGTTGATACCTACTTTGATTGTTGACATAATAGTTTGTTTTAGATTATATAAAAAATAATTAGATTGCTAAGATTTCGGAAATCAGTAAAAGATCTTTATTGATTTCATTATGTTTTTTAATGGCTTCTTCAATTGAGGTATATACCAGATCGTTGGAACGCATTCCGGCCATTACATTTGTTTTTCCTTCCATTAATCCTACCACGGCTCCATAACCCAGTCTGCTCGCAAGAACTCTGTCTGCACAGCTTGGAGAGCCTCCTCTCTGGATATGTCCTAAAATAGTTACACGGATATCATAATCGGGGAATTCCTCTTTCGTCTGCTTGGCAAGCTCATAGATATTTCCAAGCTTTTCACCTTCAGCCACTACAACGATGCTTGATGCCTTTCCTGTTTTTTCGGCTTTTCTGAAGGTGGAAAATAAGTCAGACATGCTGTCTTTTCTTTCCGGAATCAAAATATCCAGAGCACCTGTCGCCAAACCGCTGTTTAAAGCAATGAAACCTGCATCACGGCCCATTACTTCCACAAAGAAAACCCTGTTGTGGGAAGTTGCCGTATCACGGATCTTGTCAATAGCTTCCATGGCTGTGTTTAAAGCAGTATCGTAACCTATTGTATTATCTGTTCCGAAAATATCATTGTCAATAGTTCCCGGTACACCAATCACTCTGATCCCGAATTCTTCATTGAAAATCTTGGCCCCTGTAAAGGTACCGTCGCCTCCAATGCACACCAATGCATCCACACCATGTTTCACACAGTTGTCATAAGCTTTCTGACGTCCTTCCGGAGTTCTGAATTCCGCTGATCTGGCAGATTTAAGAATGGTTCCGCCCTGGTTGATTATATTTTTTACGGAACGGGGGCCCATTTTCAGGAAATCATCATTGATGAGTCCGTTATAGCCTTCCCTTACACCGTAACATTCAATATTATAATAATTTGCGGTTCTTACTACCGCCCTTAATGCTGCATTCATACCCGGAGAGTCGCCTCCGGAAGTAAGAACTGCAATTTTTTTTACAGCACTTTCTTTCATCTAGTAAAAAATTTCGAACACAAATTTACAAAAACAAGTTCAGATAATGGCAGTAAGTTGATAAGAGTTTTGAATATAAATAATTAAAAGCTTCTGAAATTTGTAGGTTTAAAAAAATACCGCGCGGTTTTTGTTTCTGAAGAATTTGCATCAAGATTGTACCATGGCGAAATATTTTTATCAAAAGGATTGGAAAGTGTATGAATAGATTGAGCAGGAGTGAATCCTTCGCTTAATAAAAATAACTTTTCGCCATTTTTATTCTTACATACTCCGGAAATAAAAACAATATGGCCCGGACTTCCCGGTGTAATCAGGATATCACCTGTTTTCAGGTCTGAAGTTTTTGTAACGGCTTTTGTTTCTTTATTTAATGATATGGTTCCTGCGTAATTGAAGATCAGGTCCAGGTATTTCCTGAAATTCTGGTAAGAATCATCAAAACCGGCTGTTTTTCTGAAGCTCACGGAATTTCCATTCACGAAAGCACGGATACCGCTTTTATAATCATTCCATGAAACGAGATCACCGCTCGTAAAATGAAATTTGATTTCATCAAACCTTTTGGCCTTATATAAATATTCAGCCCTCAGCCGGATTGCGGCATCAGCACATTGCTGCAGATCTTTATTGCCCGTATCAATATCAAAAACGGTTTCATGAAGATCCTGTGTTGCAATAGGAGTTCCGTCATATTTCAGGATCGGGCTGCCATAAGGCTTCAGTTTGAAATTTTCAATAAAGTATCCGAAAGAATCCGGTTGTTCATCAATCCATATATAACCTTCAGGCGCAGAAAATCTCTCTCTGATTGTATTTTTATCTTTATTGATCTGTACAGAATTTTGCTGGGTAAAAGCTTCTGGAATTTGGGTATTGCTTCCGGATATGGCTTTGTCATTGCTGCATGCTGAAGCTGTCAATACAATAATCAGAACGGGAATAATTTTTTTCATGTAGTTTTTATTTAATTACAAATATCACAGATTTTCAAACATGAATGAAAAAAATATAATGAAAAGTACAAAATGAAAAATCTGCTTCATCTGCCCAAGCTGCGAGAGAGGAGAACTTCAATCCATTTCAATTAATATTATAATATTACCATTTCTCCGTCAGATATTTCCAGTACCTTTTCGGAACATGCTGAACGTGTAATTTCAAATTCTTCCTTTCCACAATATTAGTCTTCGTAAAATATCTCTGCCATAACTTCTGATACTTATTTTCCTCATCATGAAATTTCTGCTGGTACTGATTTAGATCCAGTTTTTCCTCTGGATAAAAGAAATCACAGTTGTCCAGGTCATATAAAATGCCGTAATTCCTTCTTAAATCATAAATCATCCATTTCTGATCCTGATAACGGTCCTTGAAATGTTTGCGTATAAGTGGAAGAACATCAAAATCAGGATCTATTTTAGCGAAGAAAACACCGTCCTGCATCTTCTCAAACCGGACAAAAGCAGTCATTCTGTGTCTTTCCCGGCTTACGGATTTATTGATCTTTGAGATTTTCAGAATATCAGGATCTGCATAATTCTGCAGGATATTTTCTCCAGGATATTTGATGGATTGCTGTACAGCTGACAGAATGAGGGGTTCCCGTTCAGGATCTTCAGATAAATAAACTTTTAATAACTCATGAATTCCCGACTTTCCAATATTTTGTTCCAATTTGTTTAAAACCCGTTCAGCCTTATCATTTTGGGTAACTACTTCATGAATTTCTGCAAAAATATTTTCCTGATGAAACCTTTCTTTACTTATAATTTCCGCATCTTTATAACGGTATTCGAAAACTTCAAATACTGCGGTTAAAAGGCCGTCAAAACTTCCGTCATATAGGAGAGTCGTCATATTGATGGGTAATCTAAATCTTTGAATTTTTAAATCTTTTAATCTTTCAATTCACCTAAAATAAGCTCAGCTGCTGTGAAAACTGATTCTGAAACTTGGAAGAGCTTCCACCTACAAGAAGTTTTCTGAAATTTTTATCCGTTAAATATTTCAGATAAGTATTCCCTGCATTGAAATCAATAAAATATTTTGCACGGTTAACGGCAGCTCCCAGTTTTTTCAGATGGTCCATATTCAAAACCTGAAAACGTCGTGCCTGAACAATTTTCTGTGCCGTTTTTACTCCAATTCCCGGTATCCTTAAAATCATCTGGTAATCCGCAGTCTGTAAATTAACCGGGAACTGGTGCAGGTGCCTCAATGCCCAGCTCAGCTTAGGATCAACTTCCAGATCTAAAAAAGGCATATCCGGATCTAAGATTTCCTCTGCTTTAAAACCATAAAACCTCATCAGCCAGTCGGATTGATAAAGCCTGTTTTCCCTAAGCATGGGAACTTCCGTTGTAAGTGAAGGTAATCTTTTATCTTCCAGAACAGGGACATAACCGGAATAATAGACTCTCTTCAGACTGAAATTCTTATAGAAATGATCCGCTACTTTAATGATCTGAAGATCATTTTCATTGGTTGCTCCTACAATCATTTGTGTAGACTGTCCTGCCGGGGCAAATTTCGGAACCTTTCTGAAAATTTTCTTTTCATCTTTATATTGAGCAATCCCGTTCTGGATATATTTCATAGGATTAAGCATATCCTGACGGTTTTTTTCAGGGGCCAGTAATTTCAATCCGCTTTCCGTAGGAATTTCAAGATTGATGGACAGCCGGTCCGCATATAAAGCCGCTTCCTGCATCAGTTCATCGCTTGCCCCCGGAATGGATTTCAAATGAATATAACCGTTGAAATTTTCCTCTAAACGCAGTTTTTTTGCAACCCTTACAAGTCGCTCCATCGTTGTATCTGCATTTTTGAAAATACCGGAACTCAGAAACAGTCCTTCAATATAATTCCTACGGTAAAAATTAATGGTAAGATCCACTACTTCTTCTACTGTAAAAGCGGCTCTTTTAATATCATTTGAGCTTCTGGACACACAATAGGCACAATCATAAATACAATGATTGGTCAGTAGAATTTTAAGAAGGGATACGCATCGCCCGTCTTCCGTATAGGTATGACAAATCCCGCTTACAGAGCTGTCTCCTAAAGCGCCTTTTTTATTCTTTCTCGTTCCGCCGCTTGATGAGCAGGAAACATCATATTTCGCAGCATCAGCAAGGATTTCGAGTTTTTCTTTCAGGCGTTCAAAATTCATTTTTTCAGAGGAATGTTATAATTTATACCCAGATAATGTTCAAAAGTAGTTCCAAAATTGATAAATGTCAATCTTTTTCAATGGAAGTTATCCACAACAAAGACTAACAAAATTACTATCTTTACGCATATTAAATTTATGCTATGAATCATAAACCGGTAGAAGGTTTCTCTAAACTTACAAAACAGGGAAAAATCGATTGGCTTGTCAACGAGTACCTTGAAGGAAACGAAGAATATCAAAATATACTAAAACAATACTGGAACGGAAATGCTGATCTTCAGAAGCTTCATGAAGAATTTTCTGAAAATACCATCTCCAATTTCTACATGCCTTACGGAATTGCCCCGAATTTCTTAATTGACGGAAAATTATTTGCTCTTCCGATGGCTGTTGAAGAAAGTTCTGTAGTGGCTGCGGCTTCCAAGGCTGCAAAATTCTGGATTGATAAAGGGGGCTTTAAAACAACCATCATCAACAATGAAAAATTAGGGCATACCCATTTTATATTCAATGTGGAGCCTCATAAACTGTTACACTTCTTTAATTTTAATTTAAAGAAAAAACTGTTTGAAGCTACCGAAGATATTACCGCCAATATGAGAAAACGCGGTGGTGGAATTCTGGATATCAAATTAGTGGATAAAACTTCTGAAATGCCCAATTACTACCAGCTTAAAGCAAGCTTTGATACCGTAGATTCCATGGGTGCGAATTTTATCAATTCATGTCTTGAACAGTTCGGAAAGACCATGAAGCAGGAAATTGCAACGAGTGGAGATTTTACGCAGGAAGAAAAAAATACACTTCAGATCGTCATGAATATCCTTTCCAATTTTACACCAGACTGTATCGTAAGAGCTGAGGTTTCCTGTAAAATTGATGATTTAAAGGACGACAGCGGGATTTCCAATGAAGAATTTGCTGCAAAATTCAAACAGGCCGTTACCATTGCTGAAATTGAACCCTTCCGCGCTACAACCCACAACAAAGGTATCATGAATGGAGTAGATGCTGTAGTGATTGCCACAGGAAATGATTTCAGGGCAACGGAAGCATGTGCCCACGCTTATGCCGCAAGAGACGGACGATACAGATCCCTGACACACTGCACAACAGATAACGGGATTTTCAGATTCTGGATTGATCTTCCGATTTCTGTAGGAGTAGTAGGAGGTCTTACCAATCTTCATCCATTGGTAAAATTCTCATTGGCACTTCTCGGAAAGCCTTCTGCGCAGGAACTGATGAGTATTCTGGCTGTGTCCGGACTTGCCCAGAATTTTGGAGCCCTCCGTTCCCTGGTGACTACAGGTATTCAGAAAGGACATATGAAAATGCACCTGCTGAACATTTTAAACCAGATGGGAGCTACAGAAGAAGAAAAGCAGCACTTTGTGACCTATTTTAAGGACAAAACAGTAAGCCATCATGAGGTTATCAGTGAATTTAACAGATTAAGAGCCCAGTAATGCTGCAAATTATCTTACCTATAATATTCATCATTTTCGGGATCTTTTTAAAGAGAACGACATCGCCGGGTTTTAGAAACTCTAAAAGATTTGCCAATATGTTTCTCATACTTGGAATTGCTACATTGACTGCAAAATTTATTTTAATGTATTTAAAGTCAAAATGATGAAAAAGAGTTTCCTGTTTTTTCTGTTGATTTCCGGACTAAGTTTTTCCCAGCAGAAAAATGTAAAAATCAGTGATTTGCAGCAAAAATCTGAGGATACTGTTTTTCCATTGGTTTCTTACTCAGAAAATCCTTTGGTCGAAAATAAGATCAATACTTTTCTGCAGGTTAATGAACTGGAATATGTTCCAAACTCTGAAGGTAATCCTTTTAAACTGGTTACTACAGGAAAAACTTCATACTCCAACTATATTTATTTTTATAGCTGGGAAAAATTGGAAACACCAAAAAATATTCTGAGTATTGGCATAGATGGTGAGGCTTCCGGGGCTTATCCTGAAGGTTTTTCAAAATGGGTGAATTTTGATCTGAGAACAGGGAATTTTATTAACTGTCCAGATTTATTTCAGCCCAATACCGTTAAAGCTGTTGAAAATGTAATCAATCAGAGCATTAAAAAAAGAGTTGATGATTTTCTTAAAGAATTAAAATCTGAAAAAAATCCCACTGAAGAAACCCAGGAGCAGATCGGCATGTATGAAAACTGTTTTATTGAACACACTTTAGAATATATTGAATTCTATTTTGGAAAAGATAAACTGACTTTCGTTGCCGGAAGATGTTCCAATCATGCAATGAGGGCATTGGATGATCTGGGAAGCCACAGTATTGAAATTCCGTATAAAAATCTTGAAAAATACTGGAGCCCTTATGCCAGAAATTTACTTTCAGGCTCTGACAAGGTAGATGCAACAGGCTTTCAGAATAAATTACTGAAAGGGAAAATTGATAAATATCCTGTTACAGTTCTTATCAAACGCCTTTATACGGATAATGAAGAAAATGCTTTTTCCGCAATGTACTGGTATGATAAAAATAAAAAACTGATAGAATGGGACGGAAAGATCAAAGGAGATCATATTTCCATCACGGAAAATGATTATTACGATGAAAAAATGGGAAAATGGATTCCGAGGGCTTTTATAGAAGCTGACAGAAAAGGGAAAAAGGTCATCGGAACATGGCAGGATTATAAAACAAAAAAATATTTAAATCTAGAACTAGAAGAGTTATAAAATGAAAACAGTTACTTTAATTTTCGGTGCCGTTTACGGGATGCTGTCAGTAATTCTGGGAGCTTTCGGAGCGCACGCTTTAAAAAAAATATTGTCTGTGGAAAGACTGGAAAGCTTTGAAACAGGTGTAAGATACCAGATGTACGCCGCATTCTTTTTACTGATCATCGGATATATCTTAAAATTTGAAACATCCTCTGAAAAATGGACCTCAATTCTGATGATTGCAGGAACCTTTTTATTTTCGGTAAGCATTTACTTTTTAAGCCTGCAGGATTATCTGGGAGTTAATCTGAAATTCCTGGGACCAATCACTCCGCTTGGTGGGCTTTTCATGATCTTAAGCTGGGGAATGCTTATTCTTTATTTTGCTAAAAACAGAATTTAAGAATAATAAAGCTGCATAAACTACATTCATCGACTCGTAATTTTTGATATAACTACAGTATTAGAAATGTCATGCTGAGCGGAGTCGAAGCATTATTTTTAATGCAAAGATTACTAGGTTTATTCAGCCATATATTTTCTTAGGAAAAGAATCCAATTAATATACAAAATGATAATGGTATTTTAAAATCAATTAAGAATGAAAATCAATAGAAGAAGGCGGTTAATAAGAACATTCAATCTTCTGGATCAGCCCATAAGATTCAATCCTTTTGTATTTAGCCGTACTTTTTTCATGTGGGCTTTCACCGGTTTGGTAGGTGGGGCTATTGCGGGAGGTTACTGGATTGTTTTAGAATATTTTACTGAATTTTTAGCTGAATTTCAGGGCTGGATGGTAATTCCTGTTATGGCGGTCTGTGGATTGCTGGCAGGACTTGTTATTCACTTTATCGGAGATCCGGGAGAAATTCATCTGATTGTTAACAATATCAGGTTTAATAAAGGAAAATTAGATCCCAAAAACAATCCTTCTATGATCCTTTCCTCACTTTTTTGTGTGGCATCGGGCGGAAGTCTCGGTCCGGAAGCTCCTTTGGTTCAGGTTACCGGCTCTACAGGAACCTGGCTAGGGAAAATTTTCAGACTGAAAGGAGAGGAACTGCGTTCTTTAAGTATTGCAGGTATGGCTTCCGGGTTTACGGCTCTGTTCGGGGCACCGCTTGGAGGAAGTCTCTTTTCCCTTGAAATCCTGCATCATAAACATGCGGTGGAATATTACAAAGCCATTATTCCTGCTTTGGTAGCAAGCTGTTTCAGTTATGTTATGTTTGCTTTGATTATTCATTTGGGAATAGGCGCAACATGGGATCTGAAAGCTTACCATTATTCTGGAGTATACGATTTCATTTATGCTTTTTTATTTGGAGTGGTGGCTACTATTTTCGGGTGGATCTTTATTTTTGTGGTAAAATTTTTCAAAAGAGTTTTTGAATACAGATCGTTTCCGATTTATGTAAAAACATTGACAGGAGGAATCATTTTAGGAATTATTGCTTATAATTTCCCGATCACCAGATACTTTGGCCATCATGAAGTTAACCAGTTAATCAACGGGAATTTTGCCCTGAACTTTTTGATTGTGATTCTTGTCTTTAAAATCATTGCCATTGCCGTTACTGTTACTTCCGGATGGAGAGGAGGTTTTATTATCCCGCTGTTTTTTGTGGGAACAACTTTAGGACTTATCATACACCAGCTATTTCCTGCGGTTGATACTACATTAGCCATTGTAAGCTGTATGGCTGCAATTAACGCCTGTGTGACGAGAACACCTATGAGTACTACAATTATTTTGGGAACATTAACCGGGTTTACCTATTTCGTTCCTATACTTTTTGCGAGTCTTACAGGCTATTTTCTGGCTCCTAAAATCCCGTTTATCGGGTCGCAGTCTGAAAAATTATCCGAAGAATAGAGCCAATTTGGTAAACATGTTAAAAATCAAGTTCACTGCACTTTAATTTTTAAGTCAATAAACTTGAACTTCCGTGTCTTTTTAGTAAATTTGTCAACCTTTAAATTTTAAAATAAAATAATAAAAATAATATGAATCTTCACGAGTATCAATCAAAAGAGATTTTATCAAAGTATGGAGTAGCTATCCAACGTGGTTTCGTAGCTAATAATGTAGACGAAGCTGTAGCTGCTGCTGAAAAGCTTACTGCTGAAACCGGAGCTCAGGGATGGGTTGTAAAAGCACAGATTCACGCAGGTGGTCGTGGTAAAGGTGGTGGTGTAAAGTTTTCTCCAAACATGGATAAATTAAAAGAAAACGCTCAGAACATCATCGGAATGCAGCTTATTACACCTCAGACTTCTGCTGAAGGTAAAAAAGTAAATTCTGTTTTGGTTGCAGAGGATGTATATTATCCGGGAGAATCTGAAACTAAAGAATTTTATGTTTCTATTCTTTTAGACAGAGCTGAAGGTAAAAATACAATCGTATATTCTACTGAAGGAGGGATGGATATTGAGCACGTTGCAGAAGTAACTCCTCATTTGATCCATAAAGAAATCATTGATCCTGCTTTAGGTCTTCAAGGATTCCAGGCAAGAAAAATTGCTTTCAACTTAGGTCTTGAAGGAAATGCTTTCAAAGAATTCACAAAATTTATCGTATCTCTTTACAACGCTTATACAGGAATTGATGCTTCTCTTTTCGAAATCAACCCTGTGTTGAAAACTTCAGATAACAAAATTATCGCTGTTGATGCTAAAGTAACTTTGGATGACAACTCATTGTTCCGTCACAAAGATTTAGCCGAATTAAGAGATACAAGAGAAGAAGATCCAATGGATGTTGAAGCGGGTGAAGCTGGTCTTAACTTCGTGAAGCTTGACGGTAATGTTGCCTGTATGGTAAACGGAGCAGGTCTTGCAATGGCAACGATGGATATCATCAAATTATCAGGTGGTAACCCTGCCAACTTCCTTGACGTGGGTGGTACTGCGGATGCTCAGAGAGTTCAGACTGCTTTCGGAATCATCCTTAGAGATCCTAACGTAAAAGCTATCCTGATCAACATCTTCGGAGGTATCGTAAGATGTGACAGAGTTGCTCAGGGGGTTGTAGATGCTTACAGAGCTATGGGAAGCCTTCCTGTTCCATTGATCGTAAGATTACAGGGAACTAACGCTGTAGAAGCTAAACAGTTAATTGATGAGTCAGGACTTCCTGTACATTCAGCAATTACTTTGGAAGAAGCTGCAAACAAAGTAAAAGAAGTTTTAGCTTAATACTGAAATTTTCATATAAATTTAAAAACCGTTTCATTTTTGGAACGGTTTTTTCTTTTTCATAAACTAAAATCTACGAAAACCTTTTATTTGTTGTTTATTTCTTAATAAATATAGATTGATGAAAAATATATATATTCCAGATCCGTGTTCAGAAAACTGGGAAGCAATGTCTCCCCGGGAAAAAGGAAGATTCTGCTCCTCCTGCAGCAAATGTGTAATTGATTTTACAGAAAAACAACCCCATGAAATAGAATATATTTTCAAAGAAAGACAGGATGAAGAAATATGCGGCAGGTTTCTTAACCATCAGCTGAACATAAAAGATGAGAAAACCTCATTGCTCGAAAATAGATTCTTTCAGTATATTCCCGCAACATTCAGAAATAATAAAGTAGCTCTGGGAGTAATTTCTGTCATTTTATTTTTGACAGGATGCTCTAAGCCGAAAGAAACCTGTACGGCAACTACAGGGCTTGTATTGATAGAAGAAGACAGCATTCCTTCTAATAATGATTATGTGATGGGGGAACCAATAATTCAAAATGATTCCGTTGCGAAGATACATAAGAAAGACAGTCTGAAATTAAAACATGTAAAATAATTTATAAGCCATAAAAAAACCGCTTATAAAAGCGGCTTATACTTTACTGATCATGATTTTCAGGAGTTAAAGATTCCCCATTGGTAATACTGATACTTGTAGGAGTTACCAGCTGGATATTATCTGCATCCAGGCGTTCCTTGATCTTCAGGTAAGCTTCACTTTTCAGCTGAACCATATTGGCGCCTACCTTCATCCAGAACTTAGCCTGAAGATTGAAATTGCCCTGTTTTAAGTCTGTAAAAATAACTTCTGAAGTATCCAGCTTATCCACATTTTCCAAGCTTTTAATAACAGCCAGCATTCCTTTTTGTGCCTTTGTGATATCTTCATCTGCCGGAATTTCAAAATTTAAAATAATCCTTCGCTGTGGCGATGCTGTAATATTGTAAAAAGGAGCATTAAAAATTACCTGGTTCGGAATATAGGCCTTCTTCCCGTCATCGGTAATAATTTTTGTAGTTAAAAAACCGATTTCCTGAACCGTACCGGAATGCGATCCTATCGTAATATAATCACCCACTTTAAAAGCCTTATCAATCCCGATAAGCATTCCTGAAAAAATACTTGATACCAGGTCTTTTAAAGCAACTCCGGCAATTACCCCGGCTACTCCCAGACTCCCGATAAATTTCCAAAGGAAACCGCTGAAGCCCATAATTTCCAGAGCAATAAAAGAGCCCATCAGCATGATCAGGAATCTGAATATGCTTATTAAAGTAACCAGAGAACTTTCCTTTTGGCTTTTCGGAAAAAATTTGTGAAATAGTTTTACGGCGGCCAGACTTAAGTATTTACTGGTGATAAGAAAAAAAGAAAATACTAAAATTCCGACGATAAGTTTGGGTGTAAGCTCGGCAAACCTCATATACCAGCTTTCCAAAACCCTGTAAATAACATCTACATAGCTGAGTCCATTGTTCTGCATGAAAAAAAAATTTGATTAAATATAGATAAATTTCTACAAAAATTTTGCCAGTTTCAAAAAGTCTACTAAATTTGTAGACTAACAAAGCGAAATATTATGTCAATCAAACTCGGAGATACAGCACCGGACTTTCAGGCAGAGACGTCTTTAGGTGATATTAAGTTTTATGAATTTTTAGGAAATTCCTGGGGAATTTTGTTCTCCCATCCTGCAGATTATACACCGGTATGCACCACAGAACTGGGATATACCGCAAAACTGAAATCGGAATTTGACAAAAGAGGAACAAAGGTAATTGCCTTAAGTATAGACGGAGTGGAAGACCATCAAAACTGGATTAAAGATATTAATGAGACCCAGAACACAGATGTACAGTTTCCTGTTATTGCAGATAAAGACAGAAAGATTTCGGAACTGTATGATTTTATTCACCCGAATGCTTCAGCAACAGCAACGGTTCGTTCTTTATTAATCATTGATCCTGATAAAAAAGTAAGGCTGATTATTACTTATCCTGCTTCTACAGGAAGGAATTTTAATGAGATCCTGAGAGTACTGGATTCTCTGCAGCTGGTTGATTCGCATAAAGTAGCCACTCCTGTCAACTGGGAAAATGGTGAGGATGTTATTATACCACCTGCCATTTCTACAGAAGATGCCAGGAAAATATTTCCGAAAGGAGTTACAGAAATAAAGCCGTATCTGAGATATACGCCTCAACCGAATACATGATTTATTTGATTTTTTATAGTTTAGTTTTAATTTGTACGAAAATCGCCCCGAAATTTTTTCGGGGCGATTTCATTTTTTATTTAAGTAAATGCAAAAGTGATTATTTTACATCTCTTGCAATGTCCTTAGCTTTAGAAGTTGGTAAATAAATACTGAATCCTACATTGAAGCTAAGTTTAGACGTAAGACCTTCATTTCCAAAACCGGTTACTCCGTTATATTTTAGTAAACCTTCAACACCGATATTCGGCGTAATGAAATAAGAATATCCAGGACCAACACCAAAGTCAAGACCAGTTGTAGAAATACCGTTTTCCACTGAAGTTCCACCGATACCTACGTTACCTTCAAAAAACCAACGTCCGTGGTTTAAAAGGTTGTCTACTCCTTTTTCACCTGGTGAAAGGAAATAACGTCCCAAAGCACCAACACCATAATTAAACTGAGTAGATTCTCCTTTTCCGGGTTTTAAGAAACCAAGCTTCACATAACCTCCAACTGCAACATTATCTTTGATAAAATATGCTGCTCTTGGCTCAATTGAAAAATCATAACCTGCTCCAGAGTTCAGTCCAAAATTACTTGTGGCTAAAGTACTACCTACCATCCAGTTACCTTGTTGTATCTGAGCGTTAGCAGTTGCTGTTAAACCTGTTGCTGCTAATATTCCTGCAAAAATTAGTTTTTTCATAATTTATTATTTTAATAATTAAATGGTACTATTTGTTGATTGATGAAAACACAAGAAATGTGCCAGACTTCTTAATTTAAGACAAAAAATCAAAATGAATGTTAATTTTGCAGTGATTGAAATGTGAATTATTTGGTTGTTTTTTTGCTGATTATATAATTTAAATGCATAAAAGAATCACTGAAATAATAAGGCCTGCAATGGTGAATTTTATTCCGCGTTTGAAAGCTTTTGTTTTAGGGTTAAACATCCAGAAGCTAGATATCACGAAAAAAAACAATGAAATCCCGAAAAATACATTCAATGGTGATAAGGTGTCTTTTGACTGGGCTTTGTGAAGCTTTACCATTTTGTCCAGAACAAAGGGCAGTTCTTTTTTCGAATATTGTGCTTTTCCGGTAGAAGCATCATAAGTTCCCTGCTTAAAATGCAGAACGGTACCTTCTGTTTTTTCTACTTCAAGACCTTTGATTTTCAGTTCTTTACCAAGCTCTTTTTCTGAAAGATTGACAGCAACCGTCTTATCATATTTTTTTTCTTTTTTAAGAAAATCTGTATCCCTGTAAACGAGAAGAATACCGCTCAGTGAATATACAGCCATTATTCCTGCAAGAAAATATCCCAGATAGCGGTGCGTAATTCTCATAAAACTTCTTGTGTCCTTGATCTTATCCATATCGTATTGTTTTGTTTTTATAATTCAAAAAGCGGAAACTGCAAAAATGCAATTTCCACTTTGAATGATGAAATTATTATAATATTTAATTCTAAAGTCTGTACGTAAGTGTAAAGTAATAGTTTCTTGGGGTAATAGGATTTACCGAATAATTTTCGTGAACATTGTAATTCACAACATCGAACAGGTTACCCACTTTCCCCTGGATGGAGAATTTGTTCCATTCGTAGCCTACAGATAAGGTTACAGTGGTATAATCTTTTAGTTCAAACATTCTGCTTACTCCATTTCTTGTAATATTGGTAGATTTGGAATCGTTCCATCCGGCTATTCTGTCACCGATATAATAAATGCCGGCTCCTACTTTTAATCCTTTGGCATATCTGGTAAATTTATAAAAGACAGATGCATTGGCTGTAGTAGCGGGAGTTCTTACAAGTCTTTGGTTTTCAACATACCCTTTTTCCGGAGTGTCGGTATAAACGGAGTTGTTGTATGAAAAACCACCGATAATAGATAAGTTTTCTGTTGGGTTTCCTGTAATATCAAGCTCTACACCACGGCTTCTTATTTTACCTGCAAATTCTTTAAGATTGGTATCCGGAGTTTGAGGAGTTCCTGTATTGTCAGTATAAAAATAGTTCTGGTAGGTATTATTTTGTATAATCTGGTACAAGCTAAGGTTGATGGCCAAAGCATTATTCCAAAGGTTTTTCTTGGCCCCGATTTCGTATTGATCTACAGTAGTAGGCTGTATCCCTTGTTTTGAGAGATTGTTAACCCTGTCTCTTACCTGCGCAATAGTGCCGGAAGTATCTAATGAACCAATTTCAGCGGACATATATCCTGCGTTTGAAACAAATGAATTGGTATACGTGGCAAAAACTGAAAGATTTTCATCAGGCATATAAACCAGCCCTACTTTTGGAGAGAATGCCTGATCGGATGTTGCTGAATTTGATACAAAACTTTTATCTGAAGGTTTGGTTGGAGTGGCATAAGTTGTCTTTATAGAAGGCATATTTTCTATATAAGACCAACGGATCCCTGCTATAACTTTAAATTGCTTTGTCAGGCTTACGTAATCCTGTGCGTAAACCCCAATTCTTCTTGTGTTGATTCTTGTTAATGAATTTTCACTGGTGTCCGGCATGGCGATATTTCCCCATGTGGACGGATCGTCCAGGAATAATACATTGGAAGTAGAAGTTACATTAAATGCATAAGCATCAGCCTGGTTATAATCCGCATCTGCTCCCAGTAATAATTTGTGACCTATTTTTCCGGTAGTGAATTCACCGTTGATATTTACCTGTGCAGAGCCGTAATTGCTCTCATTATAGGTTTTATTGAATGGTCTTGCCCAAGTCAGGCGGTTTTCGGATATTTTTTTATCATATATCCATTGTATACGCTCGGAAGAGAAGTAATCCTTTGTATAGTTCTGATAAGAAGCAACTGCATTTAATGCCCAGTTGGCATTGAATTGATGATTGAATGTTACAGTCGTTGAGGTTTGCTGTACATTTTGATATTGCCAATCTGTACCGAAGAAGGTATTTCTGCCCACATAATTATTCAGGGAATAGCTTTGGTCTTTATTGGTAACAGAACCGATCCCGAAATCCGGAGTGAAATTATTTTTAAGATAATCTGCCTCTACAATCAACTGTGACTTTGCGCTCAGGTTGAATAAAAATGAAGGATTGAAGTAATATTTTTCAGACTGTACCACATCTCTGAAGCTTTCGGCGTATTCGTAAGCACCGTTTACTCTGAAGGCAATGTTTTTAGATAAAGGCCCGTAAATATCAACCGTTGGTTTATAAGAATTCCAGCTTCCGCCGTTAAGTCCTATATTTCCGCCAAAATTAAATTTAGGCTTTTTGGTAATCATATTGATAATTCCTCCCGCAGCCGTATTTCCGTACAGCATAGCATTGGCTCCTTTCAGTACTTCCACTCTTTCAAGGCCGCTTACTTCAGGAAAAACACCACTGTTGATTCTTGCACCGTTCTTGAAAATATTATCATTTCCCAAAATAAAACCGCGTCCTCCAAAGCTGTCCTGAGAACTTCCTCTGGATGAAGTAAGGTACACCCCATTTACATTCTGAAGAACATCGCTAAGCTGTTTTGCCTGCTGCTGTTCAATGATTTCATGAGTGACAATGGAGATAGGCTGAGGATTTTCCATTACCGTTAGAGTAGACTTGGTAGATAATGTTCTCGCCTGGTTTGGGTTTCCGGTCTTATGAAGATTGATGTCTTCAATGGTCTGGGTTCTGATTGTATCTGCTTCAGTATTTTTCAGCTGGGCACTTAAAGATAAGGCCGCCAGTAAAAATCCTAAAGATGCAAGTTGTTTGTTCATTTTATTTTTATGTAGACTATTTTTAAATAACGGCAAAAATAAGAATTTAAAGACGTTTAATTTAGAATTAATAAAAATAATGAAATGATTTTTGTCACATAATAAAGTGATATATCAACCGGTTCTATTGTAAAGGATTTAAACTGTATTTTATTGAATATATTTGTTGAAAATTATACATTATGCAATTGGTAAAAGCAGGACTGTGTGCCTTTGGAATGAGTGGAAAAGTATTTCATGCTCCGTTTTTGAAAGAACATCCCGGATTTTCTATAGCTGCTATAGTAGAAAGAAGCAAAGAAGAATCAAAAGGGAAATATCCGGAGGCTGCCATTTATCGTTCAGTAGAAGAAATGCTCCGGAATGCAGATATAGAGCTGGTGATTATTAATACTCCCGTACAAACCCATTATGAATATGCAAAGATGGCGCTTGAAGCAGGGAAAAATATCATTGTTGAAAAGCCATTTACAGTCAGTGTTTCAGAAGCAGAAGAGCTGGTAGAGCTTGCAGAGCAAAAAGGACTGTTTTTAAGTGTGTATCAAAACAGAAGGTTTGACCGTGATTTTTTGCAGGTCCATAAGATAATAAATGATGGAAAACTGGGAGATATTAAGGAAGCAGAGATCCGCTTCGACAGATTCCGTACTACGCCAAGCGGAAAACAGCATAAAGAAGACCCGCAGCAAACAGGCTCCGGATCACTTCACGATCTTGGTGCCCACCTTGTAGATCAGGCTGTACAGTATTTCGGATATCCGGAAAAGCTTTTTGCCGATGTATTTTCTATGAAAGGAGAGGAGTATGCCAATGATTATTTCGAAATCCTGCTGTATTATAAAAATAACCTGAGAGTAAGACTGAAATCATCTGTTTTTACCAAAGAAGCTCATTATGCATATGGTATTCACGGAGAAAAAGGAAGTTTTCTTCAGGAAAGAACCGATAATCAGGAAAACGAACTCGTAGCCGGAACCATCCCGGTTTATGGTGAGGAATGGACTGAGCCTTTGAAAGGAACAGACGGAATTTTAAATTTCCTAAATGAAAATTCAGAAACGGAAAGGATTTTAACTTCCAGCGAGCCCGGAAATTATATGGATTATTACCAGCAGATCTATGAATATATCGTCTTCGGATATGCACTGCCATCTCAGGGAAGAGAAGTAGTTCAGAATATGAAGATCATTGACGCATCTTTGGAAAGTTCAAAAGAGGGAAGAGTGGTATACTTGTAGTGTTTCAAAGTTTGAGGGTGGGAGTGTTTTAGGGTTGTAGAACTTTATTTAAACACTCTCAAACACTCCCACCCTCAAACTCTAAACCTCATTATATCTCCTGAAGCTCCAGCCATCTCATTTCATATTCTTCAAGCTTTTCGGAAACAGTTTCCAGTTCGGCAGAAAGCTTTGCCACTTTTTCGTAATCCGTTTCATTGTTAAGCTGACCCATGATCTTAGAACGTTGCTGCTCCAGTTCAGGCATTTCTTTTTCTATGGTTTCCAGTTCCCTTTGCTCTTTAAAAGTCATTTTTCTCTTTTTGGAAGAAACTGGGGGAACTTCGGGTGTTGCAATAATCTCTTTAACGGGTTCAGGTTTTGGTGCTGTATTTTTTTCCATTGCATCCTCACGGCTTTTCGCTTCCCTGTATTCTGAGAAATTTCCTGTAAAATCCCTGATCTTTCCGTTTCCTTCAAAGGCGAGGATGTGGTCTACAATTCTGTCCATGAAATATCTGTCGTGAGACACTATGATCAGTGAACCCTGGAACTGCTGCAGGAAATTTTCAAGGACAGTCAGTGTCGGAAGGTCAAGATCATTTGTAGGTTCATCGAAAATCAGGAAATTAGGATTCTGATAAAGAATATACATCAGGTGAAGCCTTCTTTTTTCACCGCCGGACAGTTTTGAGATAGGAGAATACTGCGTCTGGTCGTCAAATAGGAACAATCTTAAAAACTGTGATGCAGAAAGGCTTTTTCCATTGGCAAGAGGATAAAATTCTGCAATTTCCTTGATGAAATCTATAACACGCTCATCTTCCTTATATTTCAGTCCCTTTTGTGAAAAATATCCGAAAGAAATGGTTTCTCCGGTTTCAATATCACCCTTGTCAAATTTTTCATAACCCTGGATAATATTTAATAATGTGGATTTTCCGGCTCCGTTTTTACCTACAATTCCTACTTTTTCTCCACGCTGGAACTGGTAGCTGAAATCTTTCAGTAATAATTTGTCTCCGAAGCTCTTATCAATATTCTTCAGTTCAAGAATCTTATTACCGAGGCGTTTCATCTCAAAATCAAGTTCAAGTGCCTGTTTGCTGGTGTCGGTTTTAGCTACTTTCTCAGTTTCGTAGAAAGCATCAATCCTGCTTTTTGATTTTGTAGTACGTGCTTTAGGCTGTCTGCGCATCCATTCAAGCTCCTTTCTGTAAAGGTTGTTGGCTTTATCAATGGTGGCACTCATATTATCTTCACGAATCATCTTGTTTTCGAGATATGTAGCATATGAACCATTGTGAAGATAAAGGTTCTGATCCTCCATTTCCCAGATAATGTCACAAACACTGTCCAAGAAATAACGGTCGTGGGTAACCAGCAGCAATGTGATTTTTGCTTTGGTGAGATAATTTTCAAGCCATTCCACCATTTCCACATCCAGATGGTTGGTAGGCTCATCCATGATCAGAAGGGTATGTTTATGCTCTGCTCTGGTTTCTGTTAAAAGTTTTGCCAGGGCAACACGTTTTACCTGTCCTCCGGAAAGAGTTCCCATTTTAGCATCAAGATCTGTAATTTTAAGCTGGGAGAGGATCTGTTTCATTTCGTTTTCCAGATCCCAGGCCTTGTGGGCTTCCATATCGTTCAATGCTTTTTCAATGAAAGCATCGTCTGTAGAATGAAGAGATTTGTGATAATTTTTAAGGGCGAGAATAGGCTCCGAATCCAAAGTCATCATAAACTCATCAATCGTAAGCTCCGGGTTATAATCAATTTCCTGATCAAACAGAACAACCTGGATATCTTTATTAATTACCACAGTACCGCTGTCTGCAATTTCTTTTCCCATTAATATTTTCAGCAGGGTAGATTTTCCGCTTCCGTTTTTGGCAACAATAGCAATTTTGTCCCCTTCATTGATGTGGAAAGAGATATCCTTGAATAAAACTTTGATACCGTAAGATTTAGTGAGATTTTCTGCAGAAACGTAATTCATTGGAATGTAATGGTTTGATATTGATTTTGGATCGAGCTGCAAAAATACAAAAATGTAACCAGAAAAGGTTTACTGAATCATGCTCATTATTTATATGGAATCCAGGACTGAATGGTATTTTAAGATTTATTTAATACGCTGAAATGAGTTTTCTGAAAAGACATTTTGTACATTTGATAGAGCTTAATGCTCAGTTTTTTTTAAAAATAAATATTAAATCAGATTATAATAATGAAAAAGGTAATTGTAGATATGGACGGGGTAATGGCAGATGTCTATCACCAGCTTATGCAGTTTGAAAAAAGAGATTCAGGGAAAGAAATGGAGATCGCCACACTGAAAGGACTTCCTGAAGCTGAATCTTTTCCCAATAGTAAGAAACACGTTAATGAAATTGGATTTTTCAGAACACTTCCCGTTATGGAAGGAAGCCGCGAAGCTTTGGAATATATAAATAACAAATACGAATTATACATTGTTTCAGCAGGAATGGAGTTCCCGAACAGCTTAAGAGAAAAATACGACTGGCTGGCAGAGCATTTTCCTTTTATCAGCTGGGAACAGATTGTTTTATGCGGAAGTAAGAAAGTGGTTCACGGAGATATTATGATTGATGATTACCCGAAAAACCTGGATCACTTTGCAGGAGAAAAATTTATTTTTACCCAGCCTCATAATGAGCTGATAGAAAACGAAAGCTACAAAAGAGTACATTCATGGGAGGAGATCATGAGTATTCTGTAAACAGAAAGTTTATATATTTTTTAGAATTGTAATCATAAATAAGTGATACTTTACAATAAATTTAACTAAACGGTTTTAAAATTTAATAAGGCATTATGAGTATTCAATGGGAGAAATAAAGAATTTTGCACCAAACTGATACCATGAAAAAATTTAATGCTCTATGCATTCTATTAGCTGCTTATTCCTTCAACGCACAGGTGATTTCCGGAACGGTAATTTCTAAAAACGAGAACCAGCCCGTTCCTTACGTGAAAATCGGGATTGAAAAGGAAAATGCCGGCACAGTTTCCGATGAAAAAGGAAACTTTAGTATTGATCTTTCAAGATTTGACCCTTCACGAAAACTCAAAGTGGAAGTTCCCGGTTATGAGCTGTATACGGAAACCGTACAGGATTTCAGAAATCAGAACCATCACCAGATATTTTTAAAGGAAAAAATTAAAGATATAAAGGAAGTTAATATTAAAGTTAAAAAACTGGTTGATAAGAACTGGGGTGTCAATACCAAAACGAAACATGTTCTCTATTCTGTGAATCCCAAGTTCAGAAAAGTAGATTTTCTTGGTGAAACAGCACTGGAATTTAATACCAGCAGAAGATCCAAAATCAAAAACATCAACCTGAATATTGCAAGCTATGTTTCAGATAAACCTGTACTGATGAGATACAGCATTTATACGGAAAAAAACGGTTTTCCCGATAAAAATATTCTGGATGAGGAAATCACAGTAGAGCTTACACAGGATATGATCAAAGACGGAACTTATACACTGGATGTTAATGATCGTAATATATGGGTACAGGGGAAATTTTTTATCGGAATTCAGTTTTTAAAAGAATTTGACGGAATGATCAAGATCAGTGCAGCCCTTTTCAGGACCGGTTTTATGAGGACATTTTATGGAGACTGGCACAAAATGGCATTGGCAGCACCAGCCATTAATATAGACGTAAAAGTAGATAAAAGCGCAAAAAATATCAAAGATGAAACCGGTGCTTCCGGAGATGACCTTGAAGGATTAATCTCTGATACCTCCCAGTATAAAACAGAAGCAGAAAGTTCTGTATATGGGAAAAATAATTCCTCCGGAAACTATCTCGAATTAAAAGATACAAAACTATATTATGAAATATATGGTGAAGGAGAGCCGCTTTTTCTTCTTCATGGAAATTCAGGAAGCATACAGGATTTTTATCAGCAGATTCCGGTTCTTTCCAAACAGTTTAAAGTAATTGCCATAGATACAAGAGGGCAGGGTAAAAGTATGGATACTTCCAGAAAAGATTTTACCTACACCCAGTTTGCAGATGATGTAAAAGCGCTTGCAGATAAGCTGGGATTAAATAAAATAAATATTGCCGGCTGGAGTGACGGAGGTATCACAGGGCTGGAATTTGCCCTGAAGTATCCGGAAAACTGTAACAAAGTAATTGCAATTGGTGCCAATGCTTTCCCTGAAGGTGTTGACGACAGGCTCGTTTCCCATATGAAGAATCAGCTGCTGGTATTGAATATTGAGAATAAACCTGAAAAGTTCAATGAAAAAAGACTGGTGAAGATCATGCTGAATGAGCCTCATATCAGTAAAAAAGATCTCACAAAGATCAAAAATCCGGTATTGGTTATTGCAGGGGACAAAGATGTTATCAAGCAGGAGCATACCGAAATGATGGCAAAGCAAATGCCTAATGCCGAACTTAAGATCTATAAAGACGCCACCCATATGATTCCGTTTGAGAAAGCAGATGAACTGAATGGAGATATTCTGAAGTTTCTGGGGAAATGATAAAAAATTTTGGAAGGGAGGTTAGAAAATAGAGTCTGGAAATTTTTGAACCCCGAGATAATTATTCCTGATTTATATTTTAAACTTCACCAATGGTCTTAATGAAATGACTGACAGAGAATTGATCGTTTATGATAACTTCCATCCTCCATCTTCCGCCTTCCAACTCAAATCAATCCAGCGTTAGCCTTTTCAAAGACCAGGAGCTTCCGTTATAAATGTCAAGATCCACTTTGGTATTAATCCCGTGAACAATCCCATTTTCCGTAAACTGCCAGAAATCCCAGTGATCATTGGGAGCAGGAGTGGGGACATCATTATAATTGGCCAGCCATAAAGGATAGTCATCGAATTCTCCTTTCAGAAAATCTTTATAGTAATGATAATACGTATAGATGATCGGCTTTTCCCCATAAGTTTCTTCAATAATCTTGCACCAGACTTTCAGATCTTCAACCAGCTTTTTATTCGTTTTACGCTTGGGAATCTTTTCAATATCCAGAATGGGTGGAAGGTCACCGCTTTCAAGTTTTACATTAGCTAGAAAATTATTGGCCTGGATTACAGGATCCTCATCAGCCCTGTAAAAATGGTAAGCTCCGCGAATCAGGTTGTGCTTTTGTGCTTCCACCCAGAACTCATCAAAATGCTTATCTGCATTCCGGTTGCCCATTGTGGCACGCATCACAACAAATTCAAGAGGGATTGTTTTATTCCCGATGCTCAGGCTGTCCCATTTGATATCTTCTTTATTTTGGTAATGGGAAACATCAAAACCATACGTCTTGTCCAGATTAGCCGTAAGGATTTTCTGGATTCTGACTGCTTCTGCTTCACTGTTATGCAGTTTTTTATGATGAAATTTATTAAAATACAACGCATAATAATAGCTGACGGATTGCTTCAGATAAAACCCTGTTCCTATTAAAGCAATAATTAAAATAGCCAATATCACTTTTCGTCGGAAAAAATAATTCTTCCGGCGGTTCTCATGTACTTTTTTGGCAGTTTTTTTGGTGTACTTTTCTGGTGTCATAAAGTTTTGCAAAACTAACTTATTTCACTACTAAATGCTAAATAAAATCAGTAAATTTGTGTACTATGGAAACACGCGAAAAGATCATCATTATAGGAGGAGGATTTGCGGGACTGCAACTTGCCAAAACATTGAATAACAAGAACAAAAAGGTAATTGTTCTGGACCGGATGAACCATCATATGTTTCAGCCGCTTTTTTATCAGGTGGCATGCGGGAGGATAGAACCGTCCAACATTTCTTTTCCTTTCCGTAAGATTTTTCAGCAATCCAGGAACACACAGTTTCGTCTTACAGAAGTAAAAGAGATTGACCCTGTCAACAATAAAGTAATCACAGATGAAGCTGAATTTACCTACGATAAACTGGTCATTGCCACAGGATGTAAAACCAATTTCTTTGGTAACAAAGACATGGAATCAAGGGCTTTCGGGATGAAAAATACCCAGGAAGCAATAAGCATCAGGAATCATGTGCTGATGACCTTTGAAAAGCTTATTCTTGAAAAAAGCAGAAGCGATGACGGTAACTGGAATATCGTTATTGTAGGAAGCGGTCCTACCGGTGTAGAGCTGGCAGGTGCTTTTGCGGAAATGAAAAAAGAAATTCTTCCGAGAGATTATCCGTACATGAATTTTGACCAGCTTAAGATTATCCTGGTAAGCTCCACAGAGAAACCGCTTGCTGTAATGAGCAGTGAAGCGCAGGAGAAATCTGAAAAATACCTGAAAGACCTTGGAGTTACCTTTCTAAGCGGTGATGTTGTTACAGATTATGATGGTAATAAAGTATACCTGAAAAGCGGGAAAGATATTCCTTCCAATAATGTGATCTGGGCAGCGGGTGTTACAGGAAATATAGTAGCTGGGTTTCCGGCAGAAAAATTAGTTAAAAACAGATATATAGTAGACAGATATAATAAGATAAAAGGGTACGATAATATTTACGCAATCGGGGATATTGCCTACATGGAAACACCAAAGTATCCGCAGGGGCATCCGCAGGTAGCCAACGTAGCCATTAATCAGGCAAAAAATTTAGGTAAAAACTTTTTGAAGAAGAATTCCGGCGATTGGGCAGAATATGAATACAAGGATAAAGGTTCCTTGGCAACTATTGGAAAACACAGAGCTGTTGTAGATCTTCCGTTTATCAAGTTCCAGGGATTCCTGGCCTGGTATTTCTGGATGTTCCTTCACCTGATGCTGATCCTGAGTGTAAGAAATAAGCTTGCCGTCTTTTTCAACTGGATGTGGAGCTATTTCAATAAAGATTCCTCTTTAAGATTAATTATTTCGCCTACTAAGAAAAACGGTACTTTACAATGAGAATTGATATAATAAGCGTGCTTCCCGAATTAATGGAAAGTCCGTTTCAGACTTCTATTTTAAGAAGAGCAATGGATAAGGGATTAGTAGAAGTTCACTTCCATCACCTGAGAGACTGGGCAGTCAATAAGCACAGGCAAATTGATGATGAGCCTTATGGAGGCGGAGCAGGAATGGTGATGATGATAGAGCCGCTGGACAAATGCATTTCTGAACTTAAATCCCAGAGAGCATATGATGAGGTAATCTATCTGACGCCGGACGGTGTTACCCTAAACCAAAAAATAGCGAATACCCTTTCCATAAAAAATAACCTGATCTTTCTTTGCGGCCACTACAAAGGTATTGACCAAAGAGTCCGTGACCTTCATATTACCAGGGAAATTTCAATCGGTGATTATGTGCTTACAGGAGGAGAACTGGCAGCGTGTGTTCTTGCAGATTCCATTATAAGACTCCTTCCGGGAGTTCTGAATGATGAGCAGAGCGCCCTTACAGACAGTTTCCAGGATGATCTTCTTTCGCCGCCTATTTATACAAGACCCGAGGTTTATAAAGGATTGGAAGTCCCAAAAGTACTGTTGAGCGGGAATTTTGCAAGGATTGAAGAATGGCGTCACGATGAAGCCGTAAGAATTACCCAGGAAAAACGCCCGGATTTACTTTAAAAATAACAATCAACATCTTTTAAAAAAAATATTCTTTTTTCATATTTATAAGATTTTATACATGAAAAAGAATGAAAACACGCATTAACTTTAAATTAACGGAAATTATTAGTTGTATCCGTTAATGCTTATATTTTTTTTCACACTAATTTGATATGTGTAAATTATTTTAATTTTATTTTCTGTGACAATAATTTTAAATACTTAATAATTTAGTAGTATAAATATGTTTTCTGTTGATGTTTTTTGCTAAATATTACATACTGCTTATATAACATTAATATGAAAATATTATAAATAAATTAACAAAGTTTAAAAAAAAATAATAAATTTACAACGAAAAAGAAATTGATAATTTTAAGATAGCAATTTTGCAGATGGAGATGTTCTCTTTTTATAACGTTGAAAATTTATTTTTGCCTGATCCTGAACCTGTTCATAGGTTAGATCCTACAAAATCAGGCTTGAAAAATTGGGATGAGAAAAGATACAGGAATAAGCTTTTTAAAATTTCACATGTTTTTCAGTTAATGAAGGAGGAAAATGGCACCCTCCCGTTTTTAATTGGACTTTCTGAAGTTTCCGGAAGGAAGGTTTTGGAAGATCTGGTAGAAATGGAACCTTTTAATTCTGAATACGGAATTGTGCATTACAATTCTATGGATGAGAGAAAGGTAGATGTAGCCATGTTATATCATAAAGACAAAGTAGAGATTATAGACTCAGAAACTATTACCTTCTTCTTTGAAATTATAAATAGAAAAAACACAGAAAATTACGACACAACCAGAGACGTACTATTTTCTAAAATTAAATATAAAGGAACTGTTATTAATATTTTTATCGCCCATCTTCCCTCCAAGCGAGAAAAAGACGTTAATAAGCCCAAAAGAGACTTTATACTTAATGAGATCCACGGCAGGATACTGAAAATTGTAAACAATGAAAAGGAACATGTAATATTGTGTGGTGATTTTAACGAAAACCCTGATGATGAAAATTTAGTAAAAATTCTCTACGACAACAATCACGAAAAGGTTCTGATAAACCCTTTTCAAGAGTTGTTCCAAACAAGAAATTATTCTACTTTTCATTATAAGTCCGGACTGCTGTATGACCAAATTATCATGTCAAAATCTCTTTTTGCTCATGATGTTTTGAATTTTCAGAGCGCCCATATTTTTAATTCTGAAAATATAAGCAGCCGAACGAGAAATTTTAAAGGACGTCCCTTCCGAACCTATGCCGGTACACGGTATTTAGGCGGATATAGCGACCATTTTCCGGTTTTTGTAAAATTTGAGCTAGCAAAAACATAAATAATAAAGTAGAAAATGAAAAATTCAACTAACACAAGTTATCATTTAGACTCGATTGACAAGGAAATCATTTACATGCTGATGGATAATGCCAAAACATCCTTAGCCCATATTTCAAAAAATGTTGGAATATCCACAACAGCAGTACATCAAAGGATTAAAAAACTCGAGCATGCGGGGGTTATTGAAAACTCTATTTCATTTCTTAACCCTAAAAAAATCGGTTATAAAGTAATTTCCTATATCGGAATGTTCTTAGACCAGCCCAGTCATTACCCTGACGTTGTGAAATCTCTTAAAGATGTGAATGAAGTAGTGGAAGCCCATTACACAACAGGGAATTACACCATATTCTTAAAAGTTCTTTGTAAAGACAATGATCATCTGATGCAGATCCTGAGCAAACTTCAGAAGCTGAAAGGGGTGACAAGAACAGAAACTTTCATATCTTTGGAACAAGGTATTTACAGACAACTGAAAGTATAACAATTATGAACATTGCCCGATATTTGGATTCAACCTATTTGAAAACACCTGCACAATCAGGTATTTCAGACGAAGAAACATTACAAATAGACAAAAAGCTTGCGCAGGAAGCCATTGATAATGGTATTTTTGCAGTAATGATCCGTCCGGATTATGTAGCTGATATCAAAAAGTATATTCAGGAAAGAAATTCAAATGTTGTGGTAGGAACGGTAATAGGTTTTCATGAAGGAACCTATTCTGTTGAAGAAAAGCTTGCCGAAGCTTCAAAAGCAATTGAAGACGGAGTAGATGAACTGGATTTTGTAATTAATTACAGTGCCTATCTCAAAGGAGATCTGGCATTGGTCAAAGATGAGTTTATACAATGTACAAAACTTGCTTTGCAGAATCATAAGATTGCCAAGTGGATCATTGAGATAGCTGCGCTCACAGATGTACAGATTGCAGATATTACTAAAAATATTTCAAACTGGGCAGAGGAAAGCTTCTCTGAAAATGATTTTCCGAACATTTTTGTAAAATCTTCCACCGGCTTTTATCAGACAGAAGAGGGTAAGCCCAATGGTGCAACATTTGAAGGCATACAAATAATGCTGGATAATGCAGGAAAACTTCCTGTAAAAGCTGCCGGAGGAGTAAGAACACCCGAAGATGCCGAAAAAATGATCGGCATGGGAGTAAAAAGAATAGGAACTTCTTCAGCTTTAGGCTTAATAAAAAACGAATCTTCTTCAGGAGGATATTAAAAACAAAAAAACCATCAGATCTGATGGTTTTTTATTTATACCTGTGCCTGATATTCTTCGTAGAACTGTTGTGTTTCTTTAATCAGGGCATCCATTTCTTCCAGGGTGAAAACTTCAAGGAATTTTTTTCTGAACTCTTTAAAATGTGGTACTCCACGGAAATAATTACTGTAGTGCTGTCTCATTTCGATAAGCCCTAATTTTTCTCCTTTCCACTCTGCGCTCCATTCTGCATGCTGGCGTACCGCAAGTAAACGGTCTGAAACAGTAGGTTCAGGAAGATGTTCTCCCGTTTTGAAAAAGTGTTTGATTTCATTAAAGATCCACGGATATCCAATGGCTGCGCGACCGATCATAATTCCGTCGCACGCGTACTTTTGCTTATACTCAAGAGCCTTTTCCGGAGAATCTATATCACCGTTCCCGAAAATAGGAATTTCAATATTAGGATTCTGTTTAATTCTGGAAATGTGCTCCCAATCTGCTTCACCTTTGTACATCTGTGCACGGGTTCTTGCATGGATCGTTAAAGCTTTAATGCCGGTTTCCTGTAAGCGTTCCGCCACTTCATCTATATTGATGCTTGTACTGTCCCATCCTAAACGGGTTTTAACGGTTACCGGCAGGTGAGTAGAGCTTACAACCGCTTTGGTAAGGCGTACCATAAGGTCAATATCCTTAAGAACTCCTGCTCCTGCTCCTTTGCAAACTACCTTTTTCACCGGACATCCGAAATTAATGTCAACCAGATCCGGGTTCACAGTTTCCACAATTCTTGCAGACATTGCCATTGCCTCTTCATCTCCACCGAAAATCTGGATACCCACCGGTCTTTCATAATCGAAAATATCCAGTTTCTTTCTGCTTTTTATCGCATCACGAATTAATCCCTCAGAAGAAATAAATTCCGAATACATCAGATCTGCTCCATGCATTTTGCACAGGCGTCTGAATGGGGGATCACTTACATCTTCCATCGGAGCCAGCAAAAGCGGAAATTCCGGCAGTTCTATATTGCCTATTTTTACCATGCGGCAAATTTACGAAATTATAAACATTTGAGAATATGATAATATCTATCATGATAAATGCCGGATATCTATTCGGGGGAAAGTTAAAAAGGGAATGTAATTAGAATCAAGATTTCAGAGATCAGACATCAGATTTCAGATTACTGAAAGCTTAGATTTATTGTTTTTAACCCCATTTACTCTAAGATTCTCAAACCCTCAAACGCTAAAAACTCGCCTTCACCTGCATACTTCCAATATGGATGGTTCTGTCTCCGGAATTCCTGCCTTCATAGTTTAAATTAAGCTGAAGGAAAGAGTTGATTGCCTGCTGGATGAAAACACTCCATACCTGGTTTTTCCCTGGTTTAAGGCCGTCAAGCATCTGGTTTCCTACAATGCTGAAATTGTTTCCGGTAAAATCATTATTGATGAAAGAGAAGTTCCCTCTGATTGAAGTTTTCTTGCGCTCCCACTGAATGGTTCCTGTGATATCAAAAGCTTTCAGTAATTCTTCACCGTCTATTCTCTTTTTCTGACGGTAAGCAGAAGACAATTCAGCCTGGATGGCATCTGTAAATTTATAGGTTGCTTTTGGTTTGGTCTCAATATTATTCAGACGGTAATCTCTTGTGGCAAATAACTGGGATGAATTTTTCAGATCATGGATAGAATTTTCCCAATCGACCCTGAATTCTTTATTAAACCAATATCCGATATTGATAAAATGAGAAACCTGTTCACGTTCTTCGTTGCTGAAATTGGCATTGATGAGGTTATCATTGGTAATGAAGCGGTAATTTCCGTTCCAGCCGGATTTTTCAGTCGGATTAAACTGTACAGAAGCCAGAATATTCTGATTTTTTAAAATCTGATCGCTATTCTTTTCGAAAGGATTTAGAACAAGAACTTTATCTTTTTTATAGAATGAGTTTTGCGAGTTGAGGGAAACATTGAAATTCCATCGCTTTAAAAATGCATTTTCAGAATTGAAAACAATGGAAGGGTTAACAAACAACGCCAGCTGTATTTTATTTTTATTGGAAGGAATATACCGTACAGAATTTGTATAAATCCTGATATACTGGGCAAGATCTGAGTATTCCGCAATTTCAAATTCGTCCAGCTGCTGTACTCCATCACCATTGTAATCCGTCCATTTATAAACACCCTGTCCATCCGTTACTTTTAGATACTGGAATTCTCGCTGTGCTTCCTGTCCGTTTCCAAGTTCGTAAAATGCCTGCAGACGCATTCCGTTTCTGAATAACTGTTGATTGTATAAGATATTTCCGACTACAAAATCATTATTCCTGGTCATATCAGCTTCATCGTTCTGATAAAAGAATTTTCTGTAATGTACCAAAGCATTCAAAGTGGTTCTTTCTGTCTTGATAAGCTGACTTTCAGCCATAACCCCGAGGATATTGTTCATGCTTTCCAGTCTGTTATCCCGCACAGAATCATTATCTCTCATATATACTTTGGCAAGTAACTTTGTACGGGTGCTGTCACCGATCTTTTTCTGTACAAAGATCTCTTTCCAGCTGAAACTGGTGACATCCATAAGCTGGGTATCGTTGTACTTCTTCTCATTATGCTCCATGCTTCCTCCGACAGCCCAGCTTCCTTTTTTGCCGGTATATTCCGTAGAAACTCCGCCCCGGATAAATTTGGTATCCTGAAGGGTCGCAGTTGTGTTTAGGTATGATAAGTTTCCTTTTGTAAAGAATTTTCCGGTGATCCAGCTGAAATCCAGGTCATTTTTCATCCCTTTATAACTGTCCTGCTCATCAAGGTAATTAACGCGGTAATTCAGGGTAGATTTATTATTCCATTTATTTAAAAAGCTGAAAATAAATCTGTTTTGGGTTCTCTGGCTGAATTCCTGAACTAAGTTAAAGTCTCTTGAGAATTCCACATCATTGATTCGGTCTAGAATATGGAACTGTTTATCAATGTACTGATATTCAAAGCTTGGAGTTCCTTTCCAGTTACTCTTTGTGAAACTTTTATTTCCGAAAATACGCCATGCATATCCTATATTTTGAGCTGCATCTTTTGATGAAAATAAATTGATATCATAATTACTCAACGAGAAATCTGCTCCTATTTTTCCTTCCTTTAAAAGATATTCTGAATTTACCGAATAAACCTGTGATTTCTGAGGTGAAGGAAGCTTTCTCACAGCTTTATAATCTCCCATATTATTCCCCACATATTCAAACACGCGGCCATTATTGGTAGTCTGGGTAATTTTATAATCCCCCTGATTAATGCCAAAATACGTAAAAGAAACCTGATAGAGTGTTTCATTCTGGTCTGTAGAAAATTCGTAGAAATTTCCGGCCGTGTTTAAACGGTATAATATTTTATTAACATCATATGCGGTAACCACACCGGATGGAGCGTACATCAGATCGGGGTTATTACCTGCATCGGCAAGGATCTGTTCATCTTCTTTGGAAAGATTTAAGGAAAGAGGGGCATTTTTATTGTCATTTTCCATGAACCAGTTCAGTCCCACTTTAAACTTCTCTCTCTGATGTTCCACCTTTCCGGTAAATAAATAACGGGAATAATTTCTATTGGTATAATTATATGAAATTGTGATAAAATTCTGCTGGAAAATCGGGCGGAAACTGGTAAAAGTTACTTCTCCGGTGTTGTAGTTGATGGTGTAATCCTGGTTTTCACCGCGTTTCATCAGGATACCGTCAATAAATACCTGTTCAGAACCTGAAATAAGAGTAATGAACTGTTCGCCGTTCTTACCGGTCAAACGGTATGGTCCCTGGTTGCCTTCCACCCCCTGAAAACGGACTCTGTGAAATTCACTTCGGGCCACACCCATAGAAACATCTACAAAAGTTTTGTTATCCTTCCCGAATTCAGTCTGGAACTCAAGGCCCATGCTTCGTCTCTGGAACTTGGCAAAATAATTTTTAGCTTCTACAAGATCGAGGTGCCCGGCCCTGAGGATAGATTTATCCTTAATATTAAGCTGCATGTAAATCTTGTCGAATTCTTCCAGGGTTTGTGTATAACCGTCAGCCTGAATAGGAAGATTGTGATCCGAAATACTTGCTAAAATAGTTACATCCTTTGAAAGCCGACCGGAAATCTGGAGATCCATGGAACTTTGTACGGACTGTCCCTGATTGTTACCAAATGTAATTCCACGGATAATGGAACCTTTGGAATTCAGTTCTCCTAAAAATCTTTTTTTATCATTTTTAACCAGTACAGCTTCATCTACAATTATTTTGTTATTGGTTTTTACAAAATCAAGAGTATCTTTTGCGAAAATATCCTGTTCAAATCTTGCGGCAAGAATACTGTCCTTTTTGATACTGTCTTCCGGGATATTTGGATTTTTCCATGAAAAAATTTGTGCATGGGCCGAAAATATGCCCATGAAAAACAAACCGATCAGAAGAAAAAGATTACGCAAGCTTATCAAAATAATCCGTAAAAATAACTAAAAAATGTTAATGGAAATGGGTTAATCATTATTAACAAAAAATTAACTCTATTATTGCCCCAAGTGAAAAAAATAATTTAATTTTGAGAGGTAAATTATTAATAATCAAATTTTTTAAATCATGAAAAAACTTTATTCGCTGGCAGTTGTTTTAACATCTGTTTTATCTTTTAGCCAAGTAAGCTTAACAGCTACAGGTGTTGCTTATACAGAAAATTTCGACGGTATGGCTGCAACTACGACATTACCTGCGAACTGGAATGCTGTAAGAGCTGCGGGAACAGGAACTATCGGACAAGCATTAACATTGATCGTAAGTAATGGTTCATCAAATACAGGTGGAGTTCATAATATCGGATTAACTCCAACTGACCGATCATTAGGAATGCTTGCGTCTAATGCAACAGTAGCAGCTGTTGGTGTATCTTTAGTAAATAATACAGGAAGCGCTATTACTCAACTTAGTGTAAGTTATGTTGGAAGACAGTGGAGAACTTCTGATAACAGTGCTGTAAATGAGGTGGTTTCTTTCGGATATAGCCTTAATGCAACAAGTTTAACAACAGGAACATGGAGCCCTGTTACAGCGTTAGATTTTAATGAAATTTTAACTTCAAGTACTACTGCTGCTCAGGTTGATGGAACATTACCTGCCAACAGCGTTAATAAAAGTGCGGTTATTACAGGTTTGAATATTCCAAACGGAGCTACTTTCTGGATCAGATTTGCTGATGATAACCTAACAGGTACAGATGGTTTATATGCTATTGACAATTTCTCATTAACACCAACAACAGGTGCTTTAGCTGTTTCAGATATCAAAAATCTAAAGGCTGGAAACTTTGTAAAAAATACTTTCGTGAAAAGTGACGAGATTACTTTCGGTGCTGATGTGAAAGATGTAAAAGTTTACAATATGTTCGGACAGGTAGTTAAATCTGCTTCTGTAAAAGAAAATGGCAGTGTAAACGTTGCGGGATTAGCAAAAGGAAACTACATTGTTACAGGAACTGTGAACAACGAGCCGGTATCTCAAAAGATTTTGAAAGACTAATTTTAGTTTCTTTATCAATAGAATTCCGGGCCATTTCGAAGAAATGGCCCGGAATTTTTATGTAACCGGATAATATGATTTTATTTAAAATTTTCGCAATATTTCAAATGGAAGGAAAAATATTTCGCTTCATTGGAAGTATTTATGATGATTTGATTTTTATGGTATTGTATTTGTTATGTATTGAATACAAACAAGAATGTTTATTTTAAAAATATTAAAGTTAGTTTTCAAATATAACATGTTAAAGAAGCAGCTGTTTTTACAACAGTTGCTTTTTTATGTTAATACCATCCTCTTCTTGCAGCATTAATGACTGCTCCTAGGTTTAATACCAATGTATATCTGATGCGTTTTGCATAATCCTTGAAAGAAGGCTCAAAGCCTAATGAAGACTGTATAGGGAAATAAATTTCAAGAAAATCAGGAATAAGCCTTACTTTAATACCGCTGTCCCAGATAAACTCGGCAGGGCGGTTTTTGTTTTTATAGATCCCTGCGTCTGCATACACATGAAATATCTTCCAAACACTTGAGTCTACATTAAGAGAAGAAATCCACTGATTGACAGATCCCGGTATGAAAGATTTGAAGCCACCGTCAGCCAGGATAAACTGCTGTGAAAGAAGGCCGCTGTTAGCACTTTCTCCCAATAAATTATAAGAGAAAGAATAATTTGATACTCTTGAAATTCCGTAGTTGAATGTGTTATTACGCGTATCATTTCTTAAGAAATAACCGGCAAATAACCTGACGCTTAATTTTTGTTTCGGAGCAAATTCCCATCTGTAAAATCCTTCAGCAGTTATTTTGTTGAAGTCCTCCATACCTTGTGTGCTTAAGCTTAAACTCTTTTCATGGATCATCTGGCTGTCGCTGTAGCCATATCCTGCACTCCAGAGGTTATATTTGTCATAATCTTTGCTGGCAATCATTTTGGGGCTCAGATCTCTCTCCAGATAATTGTAAGAAAAACCTAAGCTTCTGCTTACCGTACTTCGCGGATTTTTCCTGAAGTTGAAATTGGAAAATATAGAACCCTTTCTGTAAGCCAGGCCGTAATCATAATGGTAATAAGCGCCGGATACCCCAAAAGTAATGCTTCTGAAAATACTTTCAGCAGGCAGAAAAGAGTAGGAGATAGCTCCTGATCCGGTAAGTTTTCCTGTTCCCGTACTGTAAGTTGGAGTGAAGGAATACAGAAACTTCTGATCGAAGAACGACTGGTTTTTAAGATTCACTCCCAAAAGGAATTTATCGTAAGTATTGTTAAAACGGACCCTCGGGCTGATATATATTTCGTTGTATTCAGGATTGGGGATGTCTTTAATAAGCTTGAACTTTATTTTCTTTGCATTCGAAAACAGGCCTTTTGCGTATAAAAAGTTGTCGCGGTATCTAGATTCAGGGAAAATATAGTCCGAATTCAGAGTTACTTTGTGAATATCTTCCGAAGCAGGAATCGCAAAATTTGTGATTCTTTCGTTTTCCTGGGTTTCTATCCAGTAGGATTTTATTTCGCCTTCGCTTGTTTGTGTTTCAAGCCGTACAGGGATTGGAGAATCTGTATTTTTACCGATTTTGATGTTTAAGGAATCATCCTCTTTCCGGATATTTTTCATCCTGAAATTAACCCTGTTCTTTTGTTTTAAAAAACTGGTGAGATATCCTGATGTTTTTTCTTGTTCAGCCAGCTCTTTAAGAAATTCTTCGGGCTCAGTTTTCTTATCTGTATTTTTGGCGATATAATCTTTCACAATATCATTGAAACGATCATAGCCCATCTTTTCAGCGGTATAATTGAAAAGGCTTCCGGTTTCAAAACTGCTGACAGCCATATCATTAAAGTTGCTCAGAACGGTAAAGTTTTCACTGATCTTCTGATCCAGGTTCTGGGACATGATATATTGATAAGCCAGCCCATAACGGTCTATAAGTTTTACTTTGGACGCATGGAATAATTTTAATGGTTTTACCCCGAACACTTTAGTCTCAGGTAAAGTACCCAATAGCTTGGCATCTTTATAAAATTTCTGTAAATACTGAATTTCAAGATAAGATTTTAAACCGTTTTTGAACCAGTGATTTTTTTGTTTATCCGCAATAATGTTTTCGTCAAGAATCTTTTTTGTGATGATTCCGAAATAGTCAAGATCCGTTTTTTCCGAGTCGGTAAACAGCTGGAATCTGAATTTCCAGAATGTAATATCATTATTCCCGAAAAAGTCTTCCAAAGCCCTGAATTTGTCCGAAATAAAAAGATTTTTCGGAAGAAAACCTATTTTCTCTTTAATGAATTTCAAATGTAAAGGCAGGTAAAATTCAAGATTCTGTTTTTCTTCCGGTTTCAGATTATATCCGAATTTAACTTCAGTATCTGCGCCATCTATATTTACTTTTATAGAAGGAAGTCCGCTCTCTGAGATTACAAATTCAGGATCAGAATCAAGATAGCCTTTGAATGCATTCATCTGGATCTGTGGCAGGTTACTTTCTATAAAGCTGTTGGGTGGAAGATCAAAATTAACAGTCCAGAAAGTATTGAAACTCACAGATTCTTCAATATCATGGTAGTTTCTTTTGGAAATATTGTCCGGATCAAAGTGATCCGGAACAATAAAGAAATATTTTAATGCGGTAATCTGATCAGAAGTACCGTAGCCCGTAAACTTTTTGTCAGGAAGGTGCATTCTGTAATGAAGCTGTAATCTGGTGCTTTCGCCCGGCTTCAAAGCCTGTGTTAAAGGAAGAAAAAGATTCTCATCTGTATTGGAATTTACTGAAACCGTTTGCTGTTCCTGGTTCTTAATCTGCAAATCCAGAAGTTTACCCAGCTCATCAGTTTTAGCAAAATGAAGGTCACTGTTCCTGTCTTCCAGTTTCCTGTAGACTAATGAGGTCCCTTTTTTATTGTAAGCAGAAACCCAGTTTAGAAGCTTTACAGACTGCAGGTCCTTATCGGAATTATTGTAATATACAATCTCCTGGTTAACCTCCAGTGTTTTTCTGTCGGCAGATAATTTCGCTTCAATATATATGCTGTCTTTTTGCCCAGAAACCTGTACAATTCCCCAAAACAAAACAAGGCAAGTGGTAATCTTTTTCAATATCCTGTGATAAAGCCCAAATATAAACTTATTTTGAATATATTCAGCAGGATTTTAGCCCTGTACTGCGTTTTTTTGTAAAGAATTAACATAAGCGTTCCAGCCCTCATTTTTATAGGTAATGGCTGCGGTTTCGGGATCATCAGATTTGTAAATTCCCCTTCCTACAATAATAAAATCGGAGTGAAGCATTTTGAAAACATGTTCAGGGGTATTGTACTGCTGTCCTTTTCCGTCTCCTGAATCCGCAAGATTAACACCCGGGGTGAACAGTAACAGTTCTTCAGGAATCTGGTTCTGTGATACGCCCCCGATTACATTTGGATGCGATAATGCTACTTTTAAAGCCTCCTCACGATAGCTGGCTGTGGTTAGGGTCCCTTTGGAAGACATCCCCACAATTGCTACAACACCTACATTTTTGAAGCAGTCTAAAGATTCAAATCCTCCGATCACTTGTGAAGTGACAAAATCTGCCCAATCTGTAATTTTAAATACGCCGCTGGTAAACTGCAGTTCCTGTGTATTACCGATATCTGCAAATTTTCTGTCCTCCATTAATAAGAACTGATGTTTTTCGGCCAGTGCTTTTAACGGAACAATTGTTTTTTCGTAATCAAAATCCGAAATAATATCAATATGAGTTTTTAATGCAATAATGTGAGGGCCTACTTTTTCAGCAAGAGCAAGCAGTGCCTGTGTTGTAGTAACGTCTGCCGATGCAATCAGGTTTGATTTTTTTGCTAAAGCGGTTTCCAGTAGTTTTTTAGAAACTGAATGCTGTGCATGTTCTAATTTCTGTTCATAAGAACTTCTTGCTTTCTCTTCAAACTGAATATGGTTTCCCTGAAGGAAATCCTGGATTCTTTTTACTTCTTCATCAGACAGTTCTCCGGTTTCCTGAAGAATGGCACAAACTTCTGAAATATTGAAAAGTGTATGAACTCTGTACCCTTTGCTTTCTAACAATTGTTTTCCGCCTTGCTCTCTGTCAAGAACTACAACGATATCGGCTACTTTAAGGTCTTCCTGCTCTACCTCTGCAATAGTTTCCACAAGAGATTTTCCGGAAGTGATCACGTCTTCTACCAAAAGACAGTTCTGGCCTTTCTGATAAATTCCTTCAATCAGCTTTTTTGTTCCGTAGCTTTTTGCTTCTTTTCTTTTAATAATTAATGGGATATAGCTTTCCAGAGACATTGCAGTGGCCATTGGAAGGGCAGCATAGGGCACTCCGCAGATGAGATCAAAATTATCCAGCGGAAGCATTTCCAATAGATAATTAGCCAGATTCTTTAAGATTTTAGGGTCTGAAGCCAAAGGTCTCAGGTCTACATAAAATGGACTCTCAATACCACTTTTTAAGGTAAATCTTCCGAATTTGATGATGCCCAGCTTGTAGCACTCTAAGAAAAACTCTTTTTTACTTTCCATTATTTTTTATTAGATACTGCAAATTTAATCATTTGAAATAAGGCTTAAAAATTTTGTCAAATAAAAAACCACCCTGAAATGTTTCATGATGGCTTAAAGAATATTTCTGTAAATTATTATTTTACAATTTCTGCATCGATAACTTTAGTGCCTCTAAGCCTTTGCTCGGCTTCCCACAGTAAAAATTTATCCACTTCTTTGATAAGCTTTGGAATGGTTAATGACAGTACTGCTAAGTCATCCATAACCCCTAAAACAGGTACAGCAAACTCAGGAAGCAAGTCAATAGGGGAGATTACATATAAAAGCCCCAGAAGAGGAAGGATGATATCGATGGATCTCATCGGATATTCTCCTTTTCTCCATAGTTTAACCATTCTGAAAATATCAGGGATTTTTTTTACGAAGCCTTTGTGGCTTATGGCTTCTTTTGCAAGATTCAGTTTTGAATATTTCATTTTTGTGTTTAGTTTTAATAATTTTTCAACGAAGTAAATTTCGCAAATTCCATACCAAATCCATTATAAAATTTAGTTAAAAAATTTACTTTATGATATTGTCAATGAACTGATGCACAGTCTCTGTGTTCCAATCCCTGTAGGCATCTTCTTTAATGATAATTCTTCCGTGCTGATCAATAAGAAAAGTGGTAGGGAATACTTTGGGAAGAATTTTCTCGGAAATAGGACTTTGGGCAATATATACAGGAACTGAATAATTATTTTCTTTTAAAAACTTTTTTACATCTTCTTCTTTGTCGTTCATGGCGATAAGAACAAAATCTACATTTCCTTTTCGGGAATCATATAATTTCTGGATTGTAGGCCATTCTTTTCTGCACGGAGGGCACCATGTTCCCCAGAAGTTAAGAAAAACGGGTTTGTTCTTGAAAGTCTTAAGATTGGTGCTGGGTACATTGATCCCTTTCAGCTCAATGTCATAATCTTCCTCACTTACATGTACGGCATTTTCAATGGTGGCAATCGGGAAAAACTGATTTCTCAGGAATTCTTTTACTCCCGGAACGAAAGCTACCACACCGATAATGATGATAAGGACAAGATAGATGATATTCTTTTTCATAGTTGATCTTTACTGTTATTGTTGCCGTCTGGGATTCAATTTTATTATAAGAGTTCTAGAATTTCCTGAACGGCATCTTTACCTCTGTTTTTGGCATAGTACAGCTGCAGGTCGTTGTAGAAATTGTCTTTAGGATAAGCTTCAGGATCAGCCTTGTGCTTCATTAAGAGCTCATATCCGTATTTCGGACGAGGGCCCCATGAATTCTTTACATTGAAATCCTTATCGAGAATGATTACTTTGGGAATAGATTCCGTACCATTGGTCAGGTATTGACTGATCAGGCTTTTATCGCTGTCTCTCAGGAAAATCTTCACCTCATTGTGTCCTTTGAAGAAAGTAACAAGAGCAGGAACGGTTGCGCTTGCATCACCACACCAGGCTTCTGAAATGATCAGTATTTTTCCGTCAAAATTTTTAGAGGTTAATTCTTTTAGCTGTTCTTCATCCGGAACATACTTCTTTAAAGTTCTGTCCATTCTCTGAAGTCCAAGCTCATAGTATTGCTTATATTCGGTTTCCTGTTGGTTGGAAGGATTTTCTAATCTTTCTTTTGCAATGGTGATGTATTCTTCAAAAGAAATTCCCTGATCCCAGTAGTTTTTCATTATCAAAAATAGGTGTTAAAAATTATTGATGTTTCTTGTTTTGTTAATTAAAAACAGATCGGCCAGCACAAACGCGGCAAGACTTTCCACAATGGGAACGGCTCTTGGCACTACACATGGATCATGGCGCCCTTTTCCTTCTACAACTACGGGATTTCCATGTTTATCCACACTGTCCTGAGGTCTTAAAATAGTGGCTACAGGTTTGAATGCAGCACGGAAATAAATATCCATCCCATTGGAAATTCCTCCCTGGATTCCTCCTGAAAGATTGGATTTTGTGGTGAAATCCGTATTGAAGGCATCGTTATGTTCTTTGCCTGTCATTTTAGCACCGCAGAAACCGCTTCCGTACTCAAACCCTTTGCAGGCGTTGATATTCAACATGGCTTTGCCAAGTTCAGCCTGAAGTTTGGAAAATATGGGTTCTCCGATACCTACAGGAACATTTTTGATCACACAGGTAACAGTTCCGCCGATGGTATTGCCTTCTTTCTTGATCTCTTTGATTCTTTCGATCATTTTTTCGGCTGTTTCAGCATCCGGACAGCGGACGTCATTGCTTTCCGTTTTTGAAAAGTCTAAAGCCTGATACGGTTTTTCACAGAAAATATCGCCTACGGAAGATACGTATGCATTAATCTCGATTCCGGATAAAAGCTGTTTGGCTAAAGCTCCCGCAACCACCCAGTTGATGGTTTCTCTTGCTGAAGATTTTCCACCGCCACGATAATCCCTGATGCCAAATTTCTGGTCATAAGTGAAATCTGCATGGCTCGGACGGTACGAATCTGCAATATGATCGTAGTCCTTAGACTTCTGGTTTTCGTTTTCTATAATAAATCCAATTGGAGTTCCTGTGGTTTTTCCTTCAAAGATCCCCGAAAGGAACTTTACGGTGTCACTTTCTTTTCTTTGAGTGACAATTGCTGACTGGCCGGGCTTTCTCCGATCCAATTCATATTGAATTTTATCGAAATCTACCGTTAAACCTGCCGGGAAATTATTGATGATGCCGCCATAAGCCACGCCGTGACTTTCTCCAAATGTTGTAAGACTGAGAAGATTACCTAATGTGTTGAACATGTTACAAAATTACCTATTTTTCTTCAGATAATAAAGTTTCAGGATTTGTTCTATTTATCAGTGTTTTTGATATTATTGATAACATTGTCCGCCTGTTGCTTTTCCTGTGGTGTCATTTTTTTCCAGATAAATCCTTTCCGTATATTTTTTTCATCAATGTATTGCGGAAAAATTCCTGTTTTTACATCGTCAAAAATATAACTTGCTGAGATGGCGGGAACGGGAGTATCGAAATTAAAAGGATAATCCTTTGATACGTTGAATTTTAAATTCCCTGTTCTGAAAGTTTCAAATTTCCTGTAATGGTAAGTTGAAGGTTTGTAAAGTTGCTCTTTTTTTACTCCTGCCATGAAATCTCCGGGTCTGAAACTTGGAATATATTGGCGGATAGTATTAGGGAAACTTAAAATTCCTACCACTAATACGCATAACGCTGTGAAGAAAATAAAAGAGTTTCTTTTATTGAAATGAATAAACAGAATGAAAAATATCACAAAAAATACATCGATAAAAAAGCGGTATTGCGCTGAAAAAACTAATACCAGTATACTTTTTATTAATACAGAAATGCAGATCAGGATAATGACCTTTTTCTTTTTGATGAAAGCAAATACCGAAAAAACGATCAGACTTAAAATGAAAAGAATATTGATTTTTGATTTGATCCCGTCCAGTGTAAACCAATTTCTGACAGCACCAAAAGAGGAGAATTTCTCAATTTCCTCATAGTTATACTGCATGTCATATGTTTTCAGGATAGCATATTGTGATGAAATTTTTAATATTTCAGGGTTAGGTTTCCAGCTGAACCCAAAATCACCTGCTGCAACCGGAAATATTGGATATCCGAATATCCAGATGTTTTTGATAAAGAATAAAATAAGGATTCCTGTTCCTAAGATCCAGTTTTTATAATTAGGTTTAAAAATAAATAAAGAGCAGAAAAATACCAGTAATGGAAGCCATATCATTGTTGGCTTTATAGAAAAAACAAAAACTGAGTAAGCAAAGAGAAGACCTGTATTTTTATTTTCTTTAATGATTTCGTTTAAAATAATTAATGATAAAGTAATGACGGGAAGATCAGGACTGGGCGACTGTGAAAAAAGAAGTAATATTGGAACAAAACATAACTGGATCCAGCTTTTGTTTTCAAATATATATAATGTATAAACAATCAGCAGTATAGCATTGATTCTTAAAAAAGGATCTGAAAAACCTGAAAAGCCAGCCTGGAAGATATGCCATACAGACATCTGTCCCAGTGTAAGGTCCAGGTTGGAAATACCTTTTACCAGGCCATATTCTGAAATCCATTTGATAGTGGGAACATAATACCCGAAATGATCCAATATATAAGGATGAAAAGAGCCGCTATATAAAATAACCAGTGAAACAGCACCGATTAAAATGGTATCTTTCTTTGAAAACCGGGTAATTTCCCGGTATATTTTCTTTTGTAAGAAAAAGAAGATTCCGGCTAATACAAAAGGTATTTCTACATATATATTGATAGGTATGAAAAAAGCCAGAATAGTCCATATAAGGCTGAGACCTAATATTCCTGATAATATACTGCCTGAAATTCCTCCGAAGAGAACCCCGAAGAATGTTTCCATGACTTTCCCCCAGCCCGCGAGTACTGAAAGAATAAGAACTGAAGAAAGTAAAAGTAGAATCATAAAAAAAGATTGCCTAAAAATAAGCAATCTTTAAATGGTATCGTGAAAATATTAATTACGCGGCTGAACTCTTCCGTCTTTTCTGTCGCCAGCTCTACCGATGGTATAACCGGTTGCACCACCTACTACACCACCAATCACGGCTCCAAGTCCTCTGTTTTTCTTAGCAACAATGGCTCCTACTGCGGCGCCACCTACGGCACCAATAGCAGTTCCTTTGGCAGCTTTACTCCATCCTTTTTTCTGTGTGGCGGTTGTTCCTGTTCCCTGTGAAGAACTGTTTCCGTTGTTTGCATAATTTCCACCTCCTGAATTAGAGTTTGATCCTCTGTCTCTGTATACTGTTCTTGTTTCTCTTATAATCTGAGGTTTAGAATTATTAGCAGCTGCCGCCTGAGATTTTTTACTTTCAGATATGCTGTCTGCTTTTTTCTGTGCCTCGTACACTATTTTTTCTTTCTCAATGGCCAGCTTTTGCTTTTCTATTTCAAGCTGTCTTGCCTGAAATTCAAGTTTCTGCTCTTCAAGAGATTTTTCAGCTGTTCTTTCGTCTTTTTTACAGGCTGTCAGTAAAAAAACTGATAAAAAACCTGCTAATACTATCTTTCTCATAATTCAAATTTTAATAAGTAGTCTTAGCCAAAACGGCGATAACTTTCTAATTATTTTCAATTATGAAGCCAAAATTCAGTTAAGAAGTGTTAAAGTGATGAATTTTATGATAAAATTAAAAAGGCGATCATGCTGTTTCCACCTGTGGGCTGGGGTCTGATGTAATTTTAAGTTAATTAAAAATTTTCATTCAGTTCATATGAATTGGTTAATTTTGAAAATACCAAATTACTTTAATATGAAAATATCAATTTTTAAGACAATGGCTTTTGTGGCATTGTCGGTTATGACTGTCTCGTGTTCTTCAAATGATGATATGATGGCAGATGTTCAGTCCCAGACTCATACCGGGGCTGCTAAAGAAACTTCAAAAACGAAAACCTATAAGCTAAGATTCGGCATTGTCAATTTAGATGGATCGAAATCGCTTTCAGGAAATTATGATGTAGGAAGCTTTTTAGCAGAGAATACAGCTACAGGAGAAGTTTATGATACGTATTATGGCGGAGGCTTCCAGGGGCTTCCTGCATATAATGAAGGTATTCCGGCGGGAACATATACATTTTCCGCGATGCAGGGACAAGGAGGCTGGGCCGGTTATGGCTCGGTAACGGGAACTGTATCAGATGCTCAGGTGGATGCAGATGGATATGTTACTGTGTATATTCCGATGACATGGGCTGAGTAGTTTGAAAATTAATCTACTTTATTAATCCTTATAAAAGGATCTGATTTGTGTTTTTAAGCCTTCTGAAAGGGAGGCTTTTTTTGTTTTTTTGATTGAAAATAAAAAAGCTTCTCATTTCTGAGAAGCCTTCACTACGTATTGAAAGTTGCTTTAACTTTATTGATGATCCGGTAAAATCTTTGAGTCTGATAATTAAGAAGCCCGTAAATCTCCTGTGAGCTGGTGTATATTTCCGGAACGATCTTATTGTTTATTGTTCTGATTCCTCTTCTTTTCATCGTATCGTGGATTACTTTGGCAAAGGACTCTTTTGCTCCCTGTTTAAATCTTTGCTGCGAGATACCGTTGGAATGCAGACGGTAAAGATACAATGGTTCTTTGATGTATTTTATATTGCCATGTTCCAGAATCTTCAGGTAAAGATCCTGATCTACAGCGCTTTTTAATTGAGGATTGATGCCTGAAGTTTTCAGGTAGGTTTCTTTTTTAAAAGTAAAGAAATGGGCAAACTGGGTAGGGCAGTTGAAAAAATATCTGCTGTTGTAGATTTGTTTTGTTCCTGCGAACACCTTATCCGGGGTAAGATTTTCATTGCAGAGCATCATTTGGGAATAAGCAGCTGTAATATCTTCTGTATTAAATTCCTGAATGGTTTTTTCTAAAGCATCTTCATATAGCGCATCATCAGGGTCCAGATAGGCGCATAATTCTCCCGATGCATGTTTCATGCATTCTCGTTTGGTATACCCACAGCCCTGATTATTGGTGTTCCTGTAAATCTTAAAGCGTGGATCATTCTTTATAATGGCTTCAATGATTTCTACTGAATTATCAGTTGAGGAATCATCAACAATTATTACTTCCCAGTTTTCATAAGTTTGGGCAATCAGTGAGTTATAGCAGTCTCTAAAGTATTTGCCGTTATTATAATTGGCTATGAGTATAGAGAATTTTATCACTTTTTATTGATTTGAATAATTGGTGTAAAGCTAAAAAATAAAATATTGAAAAAATATAACTTAAATCAAAGTATATTTGAGTATTTTTTAATATTTTATATGATTATTTTGAATAATGTTATTTCGTAATTGTTTATTGATGATAATGTTTAATATTTTAAAAGCTAAGCTTCTGTTTCTGAGCATGAAAGTTTTATTTATGAAACAGTAAAGCACTAAAAACAGGTTTTATGACTGTACTCATAAAATGTAGAAAATAAAAAGTACTATTTTCGGAATGTAGAATTAATCATGAATAGTTTTTTATTTAAATTATAAAAATTTTTTTCATCATTTGTGTTTTTGAGGCCTCCGGTAAGGGGGCTTTTTCTATTTCAGCAGGAATGAAATTTGTATTTGAACAGCATTCTTTTACGATGTTATACTTTTCTGATGAAAATGTCGTTTTAAATGTAAAAGATCACGGTTATTATAATGGTGCCAGAACATGATATTGATCATGGAAATACATTGAAAGTCAATAAGAACCGACTGCAATTGCTTTATCTGTAGACTTATTCTGTGGAATAATTTGAAAAGGGGATTGTAATTATATGTAAAAAGTATTTTCAATACGAACAACTTTGGCACGATTTTTCAATATATGAAGCAACTCATGTTTAATTTGAGTTTTCATGGTTATTAGTTTTTATCCCCGAAGCAATTCGGGGATTTTTTATTTGTATTCCGGTGGTTTTATAAAAAAGTTATCTTGAAAATTGAATTTTCGTGAGCTGGATGTTTATGGATTTTTGATTGGGTTTTGTATATTGATCATATCAAAAAAGAGAAATAAAATTTCAATTAATTCCGGTAAATGAAATGTATGATCTTGATAACTGCTTAAAATGAAAATGTTGTAGTTTTTCACTGTCCCAATTCGAAGGTTAATCTTTGTAATTATTCAGGATATGAATTTTTCGTATTGGAGATCATAGATATCAAAAATAATCGGATAGGAAAGTGGTTGGAATATGTGAAAAATAAAAAATCCCTATTCTATTTTTAATCAATAGTTTAGGGATTTACTCTGAGGTACCTAGCGGATTCGAACCGCTGTAGATGGTGTTGCAGACCACTGCCTAGCCGCTCGGCCAAAGTACCATTTTTACCATTTTTGAGGTGTGCAAATATAGTAAAATTTCTTTATGAACAAAAGTTTTTAAATAATTTCTTTCGCTCCAATACTGTTGATATCGCTTTTTAGCTGTCTTTCAGCTTCATAATCTTTGATGTTGATAACACGTGTATTGCTCCAGTTATCGTGGAAGCCATTTTCGCCCAAAAATGACAGCTGGTCAACCAATATAATTCCTCTTATGATATTCCTTAGAAAATAGTTTCCGACAGATGGCTTTTGCCCGTCAATCATAATAACTCTGGTTCCTGTAATTAATTTTCCCAGGCTTCTTCCTCCGGTTACGGTTTCCATCAGGAAAGAAAACAATATATAGGTAATAATACCCATCAATCTTTGTGCAAGATCACTGGAATTGGCAAGCCATTCTCTGTAAGCGGGACTGATAGTCATTACTATCATAAGAATGACAAAAAAGAAAATGTAAAAAGCAACAAGGTCTATTAAATAATTGGCAAATCTCGTTCCTTTGGAAGCCCTGTGCCTGTCGACAATCTGTAGATATTTTCTCATTTGTGGTGGTTTAGTTTTTTTATTAGTTTAAATTCCGTTAAGTATTAATTTTAAAGTTGCGCTGGTTTCAATAACCGCTGTGATTCCGGATTCATTTAACAGGACACTGCCCGGTTTAAGACTGAAAACCTTTCCATTCATCTTTAAACCTTTATAATATTCTTTATTAAATGCTTCCTCGATGCTCTTCTTCGAGGCCAGTTCCAGATCCTGGGTTGGAATTCCGTATTCGTCTTCAATCATCTTCACAATTTTTCCTTTAAAAAGCAGAGTTGCCGTTTTCTGTAGAATATTAGCTGTTTTTAGATTGAATTTCGTATTGGAAAGTACAATTTTCCTTTTCGTTTCATCATATACAGGAACTCCGGAAATAATGGCCTTACCATTCACATAACCTTCTGTTTCAGCTTCAACAATTACCCTTCCTTCAGCACCATAAACCCGGATGTCCTTGATCTTTACTTTAGACCCTCTCACATCATATTCTTTATTCATGAACATGTTCCGTGCAATATTCGTGGCTTCTGAAAAAGGAACGTTAGCGGTGGTCTGCAGCAGAAACTGGTTGGCCAGAGTGGGAACAATATTGAAATTTCCCGCTGATTTTATCATTGGCGAAGCGGCAGGCTTGCTTCCTGTAAAGGTTTCCGAATAAATATCCATTCCGATATTGGTGGTGATTTCATTTCCATAGAATTTCAGTGGAGTCATATTCACGCCAATCGGGCTAATTTTCAGCCACGTATTATATTCCTCCGAAATATTAAACGGTTGGGAGAAAACATTCCAGGCCATTACCGCATATTGCTGGAAATTCAGTTGGGTAGCCATCTGCTGATCAATAGTTTTGGCAAATTTCCCCTGCTGTTCTTTCAGGCTTTTCTCTACCAGTGAAGTGATGGGGATTTGTATTTTACCATAATCCAGAACAGGTTTTGTGACCCATCTGAAACCATTGGGCTGTGTGTTTGTAGTAATGGTCCAGTTATTTTTAAAGCTGATTGTTGTGTTGAAAGACATCACCGTTTCAAAAGTCGTATTCTGATAGGAGTATACTCCCAGCGTACCGATACCTTTTTCAGCCCAAATCTTCAGTGGAACTTCAATCAGGATATTCTGGCTGGTTCCGCCTACCAGACGGATGGGACGGGTTTTCCATACTTTTACCTTGAACTGGTCATTATTATTATCCGTGTATGAATCATCCTGAAATACCAACTCCTTTACAGAAGCATTAATCATATTGCTGATTTCAGTAAGTGGAATAGTTACCGGCATGGTAATATTAGACCGTATTTTCGGGAAATTATATACAGGAGACTGATCACCCGCGGCCTGGCCAAAAAACATGGCAAAGCTTAATAAAAATAATAATTGGATGGTTTTCAACTTCATATGTTTTTGTGAAAATAAGAATTTTTAAATATCACCGGGTTTGAAACTTCTTTCCAGTTCAATACTTGCCCCTTTCATTTCGCCTTCCATTGGCGGAGAAGTTTTTGTAATTTTCAGCTTAATGTAGGAAATCTGGGGAAAACTTTCATGAATCTTCATCATAATTCTTCCCGCCACATGTTCCAGTAATTTGGATTTGATGGCCATTTCCCGGTGAATGATCCCGTTGATATCGGCGTAGCTAATTGTATCATTCAAATCATCTGTTGCAGCAGCCTTCCAAAGATCTGTGTGAAGTTCCGCATTTAAAATATAATAGGTCCCGATGATATTTTCTTCGGGAAGTACGCCGTGATAAGCATATATTTTTACATCTTCAAGAAAGATCTTACTCATTTGCCAGTGATTTTTATTTCAGCAAAAATCGTTTTAATTCTTCAAAATCCGCATTAATTTCTACAGTTTTTTTCTCCTTTTTCATAATGTCACCCAGCTCTTCCGGAACTTCAATGGCGACTTGAATTGCTTTTTCCACTGCATCAGGGAATTTCACAGGATGCGCCGTCCCCAATATAAATCCTTTTCTGTCCGGATTTTCGTTCAGATACTGCTCCAGGGAAGCAAATGCGACAGCACTGTGAGGGTCAAGAGTATATCCATATTTTTCATGAACCTTTTTTATGGTCTGTAATGTAGATTCATCATCAATGGAATACCCGGAAATCATATTCTTCAAGGTATCAAACTGATGTCCGAAAAGCTCCAGGACTCTTGTGAAATTACTCGGATCTCCCACGTCCATGGCATTGGATAATGTTGCTACAGCCTTTTTAGGATGATACTGATGGGTTTTTAAATAATCGGGAATCACATCATTTTTGTTACACGCAGCAATAAAATGTTGAGCCGGAAGTCCCCGGAAATAAGTGAGAAGTCCTGCACAGATATTTCCAAAATTACCACTTGGAACACTGATTACCGGGTCTTGATCTTCCTGTTGTTTCCATTGTTTTAAAGCCAGTAAATAATAAATCTGCTGGGGAAGCCACCTCGCAATATTAATGGAATTGGCTGATGTTAAAAATAGCTGGGAATTGATACTTTCATCAGAAAAAGCCTGTTTTACAAGATTCTGGCAATCGTCAAAGTTTCCGTTAACTTCCAGCGCAAAAATGTTTCCACCTAATGCGGTAAGCTGTTTTTCCTGAACTGCACTTACCCTGTTTTTGGGATAAAGAATAACAACATTAATTCCGGGAACATTGTAAAACCCATGAGCAACAGCACCACCGGTATCGCCGGAAGTAGCCACAAGAACGGTTACCTTTTTGTTCTGATCTTTTAAAAAATATGACAGGCAACGGCTCATAAATCTGGCTCCTACGTCTTTAAATGCTAAAGTAGGCCCATGAAAAAGTTCCAGAACAGAGATGCGGTCATTGATTTTTTTCAAAGGAATATCAAAACTGACCGTTTCCGCAGCAATTTTCTTTACTATATCCGATGGAATTTCATCACCTGTAAAATCTTTCATACATCTGAAAGCGATTTCCTCATCAGAATGCAGATGCAGGTTTTGAATGAATTCTTTATCAAACTGGGGTATGCTTTCCGGAAAAAATAACCCTTTTTGGTTGCCCTGGCTTTTTATAGTAGCTGTTTTAAAATCAACAATCTCCTGATTGTCTTTTAAATTATAATATTTCATTGCTTTTAATTTGTTGGTTCCATCATTCACTTTCTTCAACAGTCTCAATCCCGGAAGGATTTATTTTTGAGATGTATACAAAGTTCTCTATTTCAATTTCATCATATACGGATTTCATGAGCCGGGCAATTTTTTCTGCCGTTTCTTTTTCTTCTGCCAGCATGAAAATTGAAGGTCCGGAACCGGAAATACCGCCTCCAAGTGCCCCAGCCTCCATACTTTTTGTTTTGATCTTTTCAAATCTGGGAATCAGGATACTTCGGACAGGTTCTATCAATACATCATTAAGGCTTCTTCCGATCAAAGAAATGTCATTTTTAAGAATACCGGCTACAAGACCTGCAATATTTCCCCATTGCTCAACGGCATCTTTTAATAAGATATTTTTCTTTAAAATCTGCCTTGCATCAGATGTTTTTACTTCTACCTGCGGATGTACTGCAACTACAAACAGATTGGGCGTTCCCAACGGTATGATATCAATAGGAGAGGAAGATTTTACCAAAGTAATGCCGCCATAAATGCACGGAGCAATATTATCCGCATGTCGTACTCCGGAAGCGAGCTCTTCTCCAAACATGGCAAAGTGAACCAATTCTTCTTTGGATAAAACATTTCCTAATAAAATATTGGCCCCAAAAGCGGCTCCGGCGGCACTTGCCGCGCTGGAGCCGAGCCCACTGCCGGGCTTGATGTGCTTGCGGATAGTAACTTCAAAACCTTTTGTGAGTTTTAAATGCTGTATGATATTTTGAAGTACAACACCGGCTACATTTCTTGACGGATCTTCAGGAAGCCCGAAATGATCTTCATGTCTGATAATGATCTCCGGACTTTCCAGTAATTTCAGTTCCATTTCATCATAAGGCTCATGGATTGCCATGCCCAGGATATCGAATCCGCAAACAAGGTTGGCAACCGTAGCCGGGACTTTTATTTTTATTTTTTTCATAGTATTTATTTTAAACGGAACGTATAATATCTGCAAAAACTCCGCTTGCGGTTACTTCTGCACCTGCACCCGCACCTTTTACCACAAGAGGCTGTTCGGAATATCGTAAGGTTTTGAAGATAACGATATTGTCTTTCCCGTACAGATGGTAAAGATCGCTTTCCGGGGCAACGTGCTGCAGGCCTACTTTGGCTTTTCCGTCTTTAAATTCAGCGGTATATTTTAAGATCTTGCCGTTTTTTTGCGCTTCATTCACTAAATTCTTAAAGTGATCTTCATATTCTGTAAGCTTTTCATAGAAGTTTTCCACACTTCCTTGAAGGCATTCTTCCGGCAGGAAACTTTCATTTTCTATATCTTCAAACTGAAGTGGGTATCCGGCTTCTCTTGCCAGGATCAATATTTTGCGGGCTACATCGGTTCCTGTAAGATCCAGCCTTGGATCTGGCTCGGTAAAACCTTCTTTCTGAGCCTGGGCAACAACATCTGAAAATGTTCTGCTTCCATCATAATTATTAAAGACAAAATTTAAAGTTCCGCTGAGTACTGCCTGGATAGAGGTAATTTTATCGCCACTTTTCATAAGATCGTTAATGGTTCCGATAACAGGAAGTCCGGCTCCTACATTGGTTTCAAAATAAAAACGGCAGCTGTGGTTCCGGGCGGTATTTTTTAAATTTTTATAAATTTCAAAATCTGAGGAAGCTGCAATTTTATTACAGGCTACAATATTAATGCTCTTTTTCAATAGTTTTTCATAAACTTCAGGTACAGATGAACTGGCTGTAACGTCAATAAACACAGAATTCCGGAGGTTTCGTGAGATAATTTCTTCTGCAAAACCATGAATGGAGGCTTCAACTCCTTTTTCATTCCAGCTGCTGTATTCACTTTCAGAGATTCCCTGATCTGAAAAATACATTTTCCGGCTGTTGGAAAGTCCGGCGATTCTTAAATTAATCAGGTTGTTTTCGCGGAGATATTCATTCTGTTCGAAGATCTGTTCCACCAGTTTTGAACCTACATTACCGATTCCACACAGATAAAGATGTACCTGCTTTATTTCAGATTCGAAAAATTCTTCATGAAGTACATTCACTGCTTTTTTAATGTCTTTTTCTGAAATAACAATACTGATATTCCTTTCCGAAGATCCCTGGGCAATAGCTCTGATATTGATACCGTTATTTCCGAGACATCCGAACATTTTAGCACTGATGCCGCTTCGGTTCTTCATGCTTTCTCCTACAAGGGCAACAATTGAAAGTCCGGTTTCTATTTTTACCGGGGCCATCCTCTGTAGTTGTATATCATCTTTGAATGAAGCATTCACTACGTTCTCCGCATGAAATGCATCTTTTTCATTAACAGCTATAGTAATGGAATGTTCTGAAGAACCTTGGGTAATCAGAATAACATTTATTTTTTCGAAGCTCAGACATTGAAACAGTTTCGCTGAAATTCCGGGAATTCCAACCATTCCGCTGCCTTCGAGGGTAAGAAGAGCAATGTGGCTCATATTGGAAACTCCTGCTGCAATCTGATGCTTTTCATTAGCAGGCCTGCTCAATCTGTGGGAAACCAGCGTTCCACAGGCATCTGGATCAAAAGTATTTTTAATCTGAAGATCGATATTTTTTGCCATAACAGGCTGTATGGAAGGCGGATAAAGAACTTTAGCCCCAAAATGGGAAAGCTCCATTGCCTCATGATAAGAGATCTCCGGGATTGACTTTGCATTGGAAGCAAGGCGTGGGTCTGCTGTCATCATACCATTTACATCTGTCCATATCTGAAGCTCATCAGCCGAAACAGCAGCTGCGATAATAGCTGCCGTGTAATCTGAACCGCCTCTTCCTAATGTTGTAGCATTTCCATTTTGATCTTTTGCAATAAAACCTGGAGTCACAATGATCTGGTTTTTATGATCATCTGCAAATTTCTTTATGTTTTCTTCAGTGATATTGAAATCTACTTTTGCGTGGGTAAAATTGCTGTCTGTTCTTATCTGGTCTGCTGAGTTCATCCATAAGCAATCCAAGCCTTCGTGCTGGAGCCTGGTTGCAATAATATTGGAAGACAGAAATTCTCCGTATGAAGTAATCCTGTCTTTGATTTTATCTGTGAATTCGCCTAAAACAAAAATTCCGTTATAGATATCTTCCATATCATTACAATGTTTTTTAACGAAACTGAGCCACGAACTCTGTTCTAAAACGGGGATAAGTTCTTTGACTAAATTCAGGTGTTTTTCTTCCAGGTCTTTGAGGATCGGGATATAATTTTCATCTTTAAGGGAGGCATATTCTGCTGCTTTTATCAGGCTGTCGGTAACACTGTGAAGCGCTGAAACTACAACAATAATTCTGTTCTGTGAAGACTCTTTTTTTATAATATTTTCTGCCAGAAGGATATTCCGGGCATTGGCAACTGAGGTACCGCCGAATTTTAAGACTTTCATCTGATGGGTATTTGAAGTTGGATAAAATGAGTGGATTACTCTTTAAACAAAGAGCACGGGTACAGGAAATGATATGTGAAAATTTACCCCGCTACGGGGTAGTTGTTGTAGATGTAGAAACAGATGATAGCTCCGAAATAAGTGATTCCGGTGTAAGAATATCTGATATGTTTCTTAGAAAATTCATTCTTTACTGAAACAAATGTACAAATTATTTGGAAGTGACAAAATTATTTCTGGCTATATCGTGTTAATTTGTAATTCATAATTTAGAGATATATTTTGTGTTTTATTGTTATTTTTTCCTTTAAAATATTTATATTTAAATACTAAAACAAAATAAAATGAATATGAAAAATTTAAAGAAACTTTCGAGAGAAGAAAAAAGTAAAATCAGTGGTGGGTTTACCGAAATTCAGATTGAAGCTTGCGGCGGGGCTGCTTATGTATGTTTCCGTGGGGGCGGAGCTTGGGGCTGCTGGAGAACGCCGGGAGGAACATGTTATGCTCCAATGTTGTAATTATATGCATTGGAAGATTACTTATACTTCGGATCGATGCAATAAAAAAGCACTGTGAGAACAGTGCTTTTTGTTATTTTATACTTTTTGAAAGATCCAGCATCGCTTCAATGGGTTTCAGGGCTCTTAAACGAAGCTCTTCGTCGATAAGGATTTCCGGAAGTTCATATTTCATACACAGATATAGTTTTTCCATGGTGTTGCGTTTCATGTAGAAACATTCTGAGCAGTTACAGCTTTCGTCGAAAACAAGTGCCGGAATAAGCTCTTTGTGCGGAGCACGCTTTTTCATTTCGTGAAGAATTCCTTCTTCGGTTGCGATGATGAATTTCTGACAGTCGTCTTTTTCCACAAAATTCAACAGGGCAGAAGTAGAGCCAATGAAGTGGGCTAATTTTAAAACAGCTTCTTCACTTTCAGGATGCGCAATCAGTTTTGCATCAGGATTTTCTGCAAGCTGCTGGGCAATTCTCTCCATGGAAAATGCTTCGTGTACGATGCAGCTTCCGTCCCAAAGGATCATATCACGGCCGGTTTTCTTAGATAAATATCTTCCTAAGTTTTTATCCGGTGCAAAAATGATCGGCCTGTCTTTTGGTAAAGCTTCAATTACGGTTTCAGCGTTGGAACTGGTAACGATAATGTCGCTTTCTGCTTTTGTTTCCGCATTACAGTTGATGTAAGTGGCAATTAGGGCATTAGGATGCTGTTCACGCATTTTTCTAAGGCCTTCTCCTGAACATCCGTCTGCCAGAGAGCATCCTGCCATAGTATCAGGAAGAACTACTTTTTTAGTTGGATTCAGGATTTTAGCAGCTTCAGCCATGAAATGTACCCCGCAGAATACAATCATATCTGCATTGGTTTCTTTGGCCTGTCTTGCCAATTGAAGGGAATCTCCAAGGAAATCGGCAATATCCTGAATTTCTCCGGGCTGGTAATAATGGGCGAGGATCACCGCATTTTTTTCTTCTTTAAGTTTCAGAATGGCTTTCACCAAATCTTCTCCTTGAGGGATTGCTATATCTTTTATATCCAGAAATCCTCTTACAGGAATGGCAGATTTAGCTTTTTCTAATGTTTCGGTACTCATATCAACCTCAATGTTTTTTGAATGTAGAAATTAGAAGCTAGAAATTAGAAGTTAGAGTGGTATGCTTAAGTGCTTCCATCTCCGGACTTCCATCTTCCATTCTAATTGCCAACAAATTTTTTTATTAAACTTTCTATTTCTCTTTTTGCTTCATCAAGATCGGTATTAATGACGATCCTGTCAAATTCTTTTGCAAAAGCCATTTCTTCTCCTGCTTTTGCTACACGTGTTTTGATGGTTTCCGTATCATCCGTGTTTCTGGAGATCAATCTTCGTTCCAATTCTTCTATGGAAGGTGGTTCAATGAAAATTGACAGGGCTTTTTCGCCAAAATATTTTTTCAGGGAAATTCCTCCTTTCACGTCTACATCAAAGATTACTACTTTCCCTTGATTCCAGATTTTTTCCACTTCGGATTTTAAAGTACCGTAATATTTGTCAGTATATACTTCTTCATATTCTACAAAAGCATCTTCCGCTATTTTTTGTCTGAATTCATCAGGACTTAAAAAATGATAATCTACTGCATGTATCTCACTTCCTCTCGGTTGTCTTGTCGTGCATGAAATAGAAAATGCCAGTTCAGGAAATGTTTCCAGAGAATGTTTTACCAATGTAGTTTTTCCGCTTCCTGATGGGGCTGAAAATATAATTACTTTATTCATTGTTTAGTTTCGGGTTGCAAGTTCCCGGTTGCGGGTTTGGGATTTTGTTCCTGAGCACGCATTCCGTACCTCGTAACTTATAATACGTTTAACGTCTGTTCTTTTATTTTTTCCAGGTCATCCTTCATCATCACCACCAGTTTCTGGATTTCTGCATGGTTGGCTTTTGAACCTAAAGTATTAATTTCTCTTCCGATTTCCTGTGAGATAAAACCAAGTTTTTTCCCATTGAAATCTTCATTGTCCATCACTTCCTTGTAATATTTCAGATGCTGGGTTAATCTTACTTTTTCTTCGGCTATGTCAAGTTTCTCTGTAAAATAGGCCATTTCCTGGTAGAAACGTGTTTCGTCTACATTCTCGAATTCTTTCAAAGACTTCTGATAACGCTCTTTTACAGCAATGATTCTTTCTTCTTCAAAAGGAATAACTTCCGAAAGATACTGATCAATATTCCGGATATTTCTTTCCAGTTCTTCATGTAAAATACTTCCTTCTGTCTTTCTGAATTCCATAAAGCGGTCTACAGCTGCATGAACAATTGCAGCCAAAGATTCCCATTCTCCTTCCGTAAGCTCATCAGGTCTTGAAGTAATGGCATCAGGAAGTCTTACCGCCATTTTCAGGTATTCAAAGTCCGGACCGTCGGAAGCGATGTTGCGAAGTTCGTTGATATAAGAATCTATTAAACTCTTATTGATTTTCACATCGTTTGATTCTTCAAGGTTCTCCAGATTGATGTAGCAGTCTACCTTTCCACGGATAATTCTGTCGTTAAGGATTTTTCTGATCTCGAATTCTTTCTCCTTATAGCGTAAAGGAACTTTGATATTCAAATCAAAGCTTTTGCTGTTCAGTGATTTAATATCTATCGAAATCTTTTTACCTTCAAAAACACCTTCGGCCCTGCCGAATCCCGTCATTGATAAAATCATAGTTTTTTATTGTTGTACAAAGATAAACATTTAAATTAGCAATGTGAAAAATTTGATTTCTGTTGTAGGACCCACTGGAATAGGCAAAACAAGACTGGCAATTGATCTGGCAAACCATTTCAATACCGAAATTGTTTCCTGTGATTCGCGCCAGTTTTTTAAGGAAATGAAAATAGGTACTGCATCACCTTCGGAAGAGGAATTGGCGGAGGCTCCACATCATTTTATCGGGAATCTTTCGGTTCAGGAATATTATTCTATAGGGCAGTATGAAGAAGATGCCCTGAAAAAGCTCAACGAACTTTTTCAAAATCATGATACCGTCATTTTAGTCGGTGGAAGTATGATGTATGAAAAAGCAGTTATTGAAGGGTTAAATGATTTGCCTGAAGCAGATGAAAACAATCAGAAAAAACTACAGGAAATTTTTGAAACGGAAGGAATTGAAAAACTTCAGGAAATATTAAAAGAACTGGATCCTGAATATTTCGGAGTGGTAGATTTTCATAATCACAGAAGACTTTTAAGGGCTATTGATGTGATCTGGCAAACAGATAAAAAATATTCTGAACAGATTGCCGTTTCACAGGATTCCAGAGATTTTAATACCATTCGAATTGGAATTGAAGCGCCGAGAGAAGAATTGTACGACAGAATCAATAGGAGAGTGGATATAATGATGGAGAAAGGACTTTTGGCGGAGGCAGAGAGCTTGGAAAAGTTTAAAGGTCTTACGGCACTGAAAACTGTAGGTTATTCTGAATTGTTCAAATATTTTGATGGTGAATGGGACCTTGATTTTGCTGTTTCAGAGATCAAAAAGAACAGCAGGAGATATGCAAAACGGCAACTGACATGGTACAGAAAAGCGGATGATATTCATTATTTGCCTTTGGGATATTCTCAAAAAGATTTTGAAGAATTGCTGCAATGGATTTCTGAACAGGTTCATTCGTAAATTTTGTCAATAATATACTGGATTTTTATCTCTAAAACTTTAATTGATCTTCTTCAATCTTCTTAATGGTTCAAATCATGAACACACAATAATGTCAATCTGCTAAATCTGCTCAATCTGTGAGATCTTTATAAAAAATAACTTCAGGATAAGTAGATACTAAAAACTTTATCAAATATTAATCTCTCGCAGATTGAGCAGATTTGGCAGATGTTTGCGTTATTTTTACCGGATTAAGTAGTTTGTGTGGCGAGAAAATAAAAAAACGGTTTCTGATTTTCAGAAACCGCACTTCAAAACAATATAATTAAATTTACTACTTCCAACCGCCGCCAAGCGCTCTGTAAAGATCTACAATGCTACTCAGCCTTTGTCTTTTTACGGATGCAAGATTCAGTTCAGCCTGCAGGGAATTTCCCTGAGCTGTAATCACTTCTAAATAGTTGGCCATACCGCCTTTGTAAAGCATTTCGGCACTTTTTATTCCGCCTTTCAATGTGGTTACCTGTTCTGCTGCCTTTTGTTCCTGAACTTTTAAACTTTCATTGGAAACCAACGCGTCAGAAACTTCACCAACTGCATTTAAAACAGATTGACGGAAGGCCAAAACGTTTTTCTCTCTTTGAATTTTAGCCACGTTAAGGTCTGTTTTCAATTGTCTTTTCTGGAAAATGGGCTGGGTAATTCCTCCCAATACAGATCCGAACAAAGAAGCCGGGATCTGGAACCAGTTATCAAATTTGAATGAATTTACCCCTCCGTTTGCTGTGATTTTCAGTGCCGGATACATATTGGCCTGGGCAATTCCAACCATTGAATTGGATTCCAGTAAAACAAGTTCCTGCTGGCGAACATCCGGGCGACGGCTTACCATTGCTGCCGGAAGCCCCGTTGAAATATCCTGCGGTAAAGAAGTATCGGACATTTCAATCGTTCTGTTGATCTTAGTTGGATTTTCACCTACGAGAATACTCAATGCATTTTCCTGAATGGCAATATTTTGTTCTAATTGAGTGATCAGAAGTTCTGTAGACTGCTTTTGTGCTGTTGCCTGCTGAACACCTAAAGAAGTTGTATCACCACTTTGCCACATTTTTTCTGTGATGGAAAGGGTATTGGTGCTTAGTTCCAGGTTGGCTTTTGCGATCTGGATCTGTTTGTCAAGCATTAATAAATTATAATATCCCTGGGCAATAGCGGCTACAACCTGTGTCTGTACTGCTTTTGTAGCTTCATACGTCTGAAGGTACTGCATTTTTGAAACTTCCTGCTGGTTTTTGATTTTACCCCAGATATCTGCTTCCCATGAAAGGTTGAATGCTGCATTGTAATCTTCAACGTGACTCTGGCCTAAAAATGAATTTAAGCTTTTCCCGTTCATACTGTTTTCAGAAGGTTTTGAAATCTGTGCAGAAACTCCGAAACCTACATCAGGATACTGAAGAAATCTTGCCTGTTTCAGTTTTTCCTGTGAAGAAGCAACCTGCTTTAATGCAATCTGTAAATCATAGTTGTTCTTGATTCCTTTTTCAATCAGTTCCTGTAAGGCGGGATCACTGAAAAATTGCCTCCATTCCAGGTTGGCGATGCTTGCTGTATCGGCAGTTGCGGTGTACTGGAATTTTTCCGGAAGCTGAAGATCCGGCTCCGTGTATGCCAGTTTAGACACACAGGAAGCCGAGGCCACAGCCAATATAAATGTTAGAAAAATATTCTTTATTCTTTTCATAATTTTTTGAATAAATTTTTAATTGATCACAAAACTTTGAGAAGTTGGTAGCAAAGATGTCTTTAGTAGGAGAGTGCTTGCTTTATTATAATTTGACCACAGATTTCGCAGATGATTGCGTTTAAATTTTAATCAAGATTTGAATGCCGTGTTCTTCTTATTCACTAAGTTTTTAACTTAAAATAAATAATGTAAAATCTTTTGTGCCTTTTGTGGTTAAAATATTCTCAAAGTTTTGTCAATCATTTTTATTAATGAGCAGCTGCCAAAAGCTCTTCCTGCTGTTTTTTCAGAAGTCTCTTTTTCTTTCTGCTAGGCATTTTTTCATGCAGATACTGGAAAATTACATACATCACCGGAATAATGAAAATCCCGAATACCACTCCTGTAAACATTCCTCCCACAGTACTGATACCAATGGAATGGTTACCTTTAGCAGCAGCCCCCTGAGTCCAAACCAATGGAAGCATACCGATAATGAAGGCAAATGAAGTCATTAAGATAGGTCTCAGACGTAATCTTGAAGCCTGAAGCGCTGATTCAACCAGTGTTTTTCCGGCTTTTCTTCTCTGAACGGCAAATTCCACAATCAGAATGGCATTCTTCGCCAATAATCCGACAAGCATGATCAGACCTACCTGAACGTAAATATTATTATCAATTCCAGCTAATCCTGTAAAGGCAAATACCCCGAAGATTCCTGTAGGAACTGTAAGAATAACAGCGAATGGAAGAATGTAGCTTTCATACTGCGCTGCCAGTAAAAAATACACGAATAATATACTTAAAAGGAATACAAATGCTGTCTGTCCGCCGGTTTTAATCTCTTCACGGGTAATTCCTGTCCATTCATATCCGAAACCTCTCGGAAGGGATTTCTGGGCAACTTCTTCTACTGCTTTGATGGCATCCCCGGTACTGTAACCCGGTTTTGGTGTTCCGTTGATGGTTACTGCGTTGAAAAGGTTATTTCTTGTTACTGTTTCAGGCCCGAAGGTTCTTTTCAATGTTACCAAAGTCTTTACTGGAACCATTTCACCTGCATTATTCTTGACGTAGATTCCTTCCAGTGAATTCGCATCTGTACGGTAAGGAACATCTGCCTGAGCCATTACCCTGTAATATTTTCCGAATCTGTTGAAATCTGAAACGAAGCTGCTTCCGTAATAAATCTGCATGGTCTGCATCAGTTCTGTTACGGAAACTCCCAGCTGATTGGCTTTGTCTGCATCCACATCAATGGTGTATTGCGGATTTCCCGCGGCATAAGTGGTAAATGCAAAAGCAATTTCGGGACGTTTCATCAATTCTCCGATGAAGGCCTGAGTTGTGGTTCCCAGCTGCTCAAAAGAACCGTTGGTTTTATCCTGAAGCATGAATTCAAAACCGGAAACGTTACCGAAACCTTGTACTGTAGGGAAGTTAAAGAAGAATGCATTGGCATCTTTCACCTGTGATACTTTCCCGGTAAGGGTGGCTGCAATCTGGTCAGGATCTTTCATTTCACCACGGTCTTTATAGTCTTTAAGTTTAATAAAGCCTGCGGAATATGGAGAAGCGTTGGCGTTAGTGATGAAGTTCATTCCATCTGCCACCCAAAGGTGGTTCATTGCCTTTTCACTTTTTACAATCTTATCGATCTGTTCTGTTGCTCTGTTAGTTCTGTTCAGGGAGCTTCCCGGAGCTGTATTTACTGCATAAAGAACGAATCCCTGGTCTTCCGTAGGGATGAATCCTGTAGGCGCTTTTTTAATTAAGAAAATACTTCCTGCAATGATAAGAGCTAAACCTCCTACGGCTACCCATTTGTTTTTAATTAAAAATTTAAGGCTGTAAATATATTTTCTGGTCATGTTGTTAAAGGCGACATTGAATGCGTTGAAAAACTTCGCTCCGAAACCTTTTTTTAGACCATGTTCTCCATGCTCTCCTCCCTGAGGATCATTCAGGAACAATGCACATAGAGCAGGACTCAATGTTAATGCATTTACCGCTGAGATCATAATGGCAATAACCAATGTAAAGGCAAACTGTCTGTAGAAAACTCCCGCAGGTCCCTGCATGAAACCAACCGGAATGAATACGGCACACATTACCAGCGTAATGGAAATAATGGCACCGGAAATTTCGCTCATGGAATTGGTTGTTGCCTGTTCTACGGGCATTCCTGTATGCTCCATTTTGGAATGGACGGCTTCTACCACTACAATAGCATCATCTACCACAATACCGATAGCAAGTACCAATGCAAACAGAGTCAACATATTGATACTGAAGCCAAATAACTGTAGGAAGAAGAAAGTACCGATAATAGCTACCGGAACCGCAATGGCAGGAATCAATGTAGATCTGAAATCCTGAAGGAAAATGTACACTACAATAAATACAAGGATGAATGCAATAACCAGAGTTTCAACAACCTGGTGAATGGACGCATCCAAAAAGTCTTTGGAATTGTACATGATGATCGGCTTTACGCCTTTCGGAAGGGTAGTGGAAAACTTGTCTACCTGATTTTCAATTTCCGTTAAAATGTCATTGGCATTGGAACCAGCGGTCTGTAAGATAGCGAAACCTGCTACAGGCTTTCCGTCAACCCTGTTTTGCGCTGTATAGGTATAAGAACCGAATTCTACTCTTGCCACATCTTTCAGCCTTAAAAATGAACCGTCATTATTGGCTTTGATTGCAATGTTTTCGTAGTCTGCATTCTGGTTTAATTTACCTTTATACTTCAAAATATATTCGTAAGTTTCTTTACTTCCCTGGCCCAGACGTCCCGGAGCGGCTTCAAGGTTATGGTCTTTTATAGCGGCCATCACTTCCTGTGGAGAAAGGTTATTGGCTGCCAGACGGTCCGGTTTTAACCAGATTCTCATGGAATAATCCATAGTTCCGAAAACCTGAGCCTGTGCCACACCCGGAATACGCTGAATTTGCGGGATGATATTGATTTTAAGGTAGTTTTGAAGAAACAGCTCGTCATATTGCTTAGGATCATCGCTGGACAATCCCATGAACATAATCATACTGTTCTGTACTTTCTGCGTGGAAATTCCTGCCTGAACCACCTCCTGAGGAAGCTGGCTCATTGCTTTGGATACACGGTTCTGAACATTCACCGCAGCATTGTCCGGATCTGAGCCCTGCTTGAAAAATACACTTAGGCTCATAGTACCGTCATTACTTGAGTTGGAGGTCATGTACGTCATGTTCTCAACTCCGTTTACGGCCTCTTCAATAGGCGTGGCTACTGATCTTGCCACTACTTCTGCATTCGCTCCCGGATAAAAGGCTGTTACCTGAACACTTGGAGGCGCAATATCGGGAAACAGGGTAATCGGCAGGTTGAAAACCGACAGTGCTCCCAATAGTAGCAGTATGATGGAGATGACCGTTGAAAGTACCGGTCTTTCTATAAATTGTTTTAACATAAGAAGTTTATTTTTTTAAGTCTCCTGTATCGGGATGGATTACAAAGGTTTAGCTCTCAACAGGCTGTCAGACGAAATTGCTTTCGGCTTGATAGAAACACCGTCCTTTAAGTTTCCGATTCCTGTGTATACGATTTTCTCTCCCGGAGCAACTCCTTCAGAAATAAAGTAATAGCTTTCTGTTTTTCCTGAAATCTTAACCGGTTTGCTGGTCACCTTGCTGTCCTTACCTAAGACATATACATAGGTTTTATCCTGAATTTCAAATGTAGATTCCTGAGGAATAACCACAGCATTGGAAAGTAGTTGAGGCATGCGCACTCTTCCCGTATTTCCGGTTCTTAGAGCACCCTGTGTATTGGGGAAAACGGCACGGACACTGATCGCTCCGGTTGTTTTATCGAATTGGCCGTCTACAATGCTCATTCTTCCTTTTTCAGGGTAAATGCTGTTGTCGGCAATTACAAGATCTACCATTGGCATGTTTTTCAGTTTTTCCTCTAAGCTTGTTCCCGGATATTTATTCTGAAAAGCAATGAAATCCAGTTCGCTTAAAGAAAAGTAGGCGTAAATTTCGCTGATGTCCGATAATAAAGTCAATGGATTAGGATCTGTTCTGGAGATCAGGCTTCCTTTTTTGTAAGGAATTCTACCTATATATCCGCTTACCGGTGCTGTAATGGTTGTGAATCCTACATTAATTCTTGCGTTTCCTACTGATGCTTTTGCCTGTGAAGCAGCGGCAACAGCAGCGGCATAATTAGCTTTTGCCGTCTTAAGCTGTACATCGGAAACTACTTTTGCGGCTACCAGCGGCTGAAGTCTGTCAACTTCCACTCTGGCTTTTTCAATATTGGCATTGGCAGCCTGAAGATTGGCCTGAGCCATATTAACCTGCTCGCCGTATGCTCTTGAATCTATTTTAAATAAAGGCTGTCCGGCTCTTACGTAAGAACCTTCCTCCACATAGATCCTGTCCAGATATCCGTCTACCTGAGATCTGATTTCTACGTTATTTTTGCCTTCCAGTGCGGTAGGAAATTCCTGGTATGTTGTAGCTGGAGATGAGATCACGGTGTATACCGGAAGCTCCGGGGCAGGCGGTGCTGCATTGGAACCTTCTGCTGCCTGAGTACAGTTCTGTAAAAGGATGATACTTGATATAAGTATGATAAACCTTATTTTTCCAGATATTTTCATTGTTGGTTTAATTTTTTTAATGAAGTGTTAGATTTAAGTAATAGTGTTCTTTTAACGAATTATGTTATTTTCCCTAACAGTGTTAATGATTAGTTCAAAAAAAATTCAGAATTTTTTAATGATGGAGTCAGATCGTCATTTTCATAATAGCTGTCTGTTTTTTAATGTTGATTTATATATAAAATGGGGTGTATTAATTATGTGCTAATTTATCTAACGGTGTTAAGTGAATCGTAGGACTTTTCCGTAATTATAGTTTTTATTGGTTTTCTTTTTAGTTTTTATGTGAATATTCTAATAATATTCAATGTTATTTTTCCTAACGGTGTTAATTTTTAGTTCAAAAAAAATTTACAAAGACTTAATGAAAGCAGAAACTGTTTCGTCCAAAGTCGTTTTGTTCATAGTAGAAGGAATGTCTGCGTTTCTCATCATCATAATAGAGATCAGTCCGTGTACCGCTGAAAATAGGGCGTGAGACATATGACAGGCATTATCCGTATTTGATCCGTTCTTCTTGATAATGTTGTAGGTACATTCATAGATAAGATCCTGGAAAGATGAAAATTCTTCTTTCATCTGGCCTTTACCGCTGCACTGCATTCCCAAACCAAACATCAGCTGATAATATTCTTTATTTTTAAAAGCGAAATTCCAGTAAGCATCTACAATTGCGGTAAGTTGTTCTTCCGGAGTCTCGAATTTTCTCTGAGCTTTTAATAATTCTATATGAAGACAGTGGAAACCATTGATAGAAATCTCATACAATATGGCTTCTTTGTTTTCAAAATAATCATAAACTACAGGAGCACTGTATTCAATAGCATCTGCTATCTTACGCATTGAAAGTGATGCCCAGCCCTCTGTTTTAGCCAAATTGAAAGCCGCCTGCAAAATATTTGCACGGATAGATTCTTTTTCTCTTTGACGACGTTCATGTAGGCCCATGATTATTATTTACTAACAGTGTTAGCAAAACTACAAACTTTTGAATATATCTTCCAAATAATATTTGATAATTAACATTTAACGCAAGTTTATAAATTCATGGATTGGCTTATATTAAAAGAAACTTTATCTTTGCGGATAAAGAAATAAAGGATATGAATACTCCCTCAAATATGCTGGCATTAGGAACCAAAGCACCGTTTTTCGAGCTTCCGAACCCATCAAAAACCAATGAAATTCAGTCTCTGGAAGAACTGAAAGGAGAAAAAGGAACTTTGGTGATCTTTATGTGCAATCATTGTCCGTTTGTTCTTCATGTAATCGACAAGATTAACGAGCTGTATGAAGATTATAATGATAAAGGAATTGAATTCATTGCAATCAACGCCAATGATGTAGAAAAATATCCGGCTGATGCTCCCGATAAAATGATCGAGTTCCAGATCGAGAGAAAATTTGATTTTCCTTATCTATATGATGAAAGCCAGGCGGTGGCAAAAGCCTATGATGCAGCCTGCACACCGGATTTCTATTTTTTCGATGATAAATTGGATCTTATCTACAGAGGCCAGATGGACGATTCAAGACCCGGAAATAATAAGGATGTTACCGGAGAAGATCTGATTATTGCTTTTGAAAACCTTCTGTTGGGTGAGTCACAGGAAGAAATCCAAAGACCGAGCATGGGATGCAATATTAAATGGAAATAATATACCTGTGAGTTAAGATCTTATCATTGATAATTTTTGATTACCACATTGTAAAATATAAAGCTGTTCTTTTTTCTGGGACAGCTTTTTTATGTGCAAACATCTGCCCAATCTGCCCAATCTGCGAGAGATAAAATATATGCTTCGACTTCGCTCAGCATGACAATGAGATAGTCAAAGCTGGACAGTATAATTTTTCAACAAAAATATTTTCTGTCAGAAATGTCATGCTGAGCGAAGTCGAAGCATATATATAAAGAAGGATAAAAGACTTGTTACACACTCACCTTGTTGTGCGAATAATTCTTAATAAACTCAGAAGGTGTTTTCTCCGTATATTTTTTAAACATCCTGTTAAAATAGGTCACATTATTAAACCCGCAGCTATAACTGCATTCTGAAATGCTTTTATCCTGAGCCATCAACAGACAAGCCTTATTAATACGATACCGGTTTACAAATTCCGTAAAAGTGATCTGTGTTGCCTTTTTAAAAAAATTGCAGAAAGCCGGCAATGTAAGATTCGCCAACTTTGCAACATCTTCAATATTGATCTCTTTATCGTAGTTATGTTCAACGTAGGTGAAAATATTTTCCAGCCTCGTTTTGTTTCTTGAAATGATAGTATAGGGCATGATTTCCTTGTTCAAAAGATCATAATCCTTACACTTTGAGAGCTCAAACAGAATTTCAAGCAGAAGCAGATACCTTTTATAACCTTCCGATTCCAGAAGCAGCTTCAGTTTCGGAAGCATATTCTTTTTTATCTTATGATGAAAGTGTATTCCGTATTTTGAAAGTTCCAGAAGATTTTTAATAGATCTTGCTTCCACTTCCTGTTGAGGAAACTGGAGAATCTCCTCCCTGAACTGAAGAACAATTTCTTCATGCGGATCTATAGAATTCAAACCGAAGCCGGAGTGTGGGATATTAGAACCTATCAATACCAGATCTCCGTTTGTATAATTGCTTTTATGATAGCCAACGTGGCGGGTTCCGCTTCCGGATATAACACACACTAGCTCTATCTCCGGATGATAATGATACTCCCATTTGAATTCCGAAATAGGCGAATTATTGTGGAGTGTACGAAAAGAGCTTTTTTCGCTCGGAATTATTCTTTCAAAACTAACTTTCATTTCATTAATCGTATTTATTCAATAAAAATACTAATTATATTAATATAGTTCAAATATTCATTTATTGTGTTAAATTAATGTTAAGTGAAATGCTTCTATCTTAGCCGCCAAGAAATGACCTCCATGAAAAATTTCAACATTAAAGCTGTATTGTTTTTAAATTATTTCGTTTTCGCGATTCTTCTGAATTCCGTGGGAACAGTCATTCTGCAGGTACAGCAAAACTTTGGAATCTCAAAATCTTCAGCAAGTGTATTAGAAGGGTTTAAAGATCTTCCGATAGCCATCTGTTCATTTATTCTGGCTTCATTTCTGCCGAAAATAGGAATCAAAAACTCTATGCTTATTGCTCTTTTTCTGGTGAGCTGCATGTGTTTTGTAATGCCTTTCACCAGTGAATTCTGGTTTTTTAAGCTGTTATTTGCCATCGTTGGAATTTCATTTGCCCTAATAAAAATATCGGTTTTTACTTCTATAGGTCTTGTTACTGAAACAGATAAGGAACATTCAAGCTTTATGGGATTCCTTGAAGGATTTTTCATGATCGGAGTGTTGGCCGGAAACGTATTGTTCAGTTTATTTATTGATGATCACAACCCTAAATCTACCCAATGGCTGAATGTATATTGGGTGCTAGGAGCACTTTCAGCAGTGTCATTCCTGTTTTTATTCTTCTCAAAACTGAATGAAAGTGAAGCGAGAAGTGAAAAAACTGATCTTTTGGGAGATCTTAGAAACAGTATCAGTCTGTTCAGCTATAAAAAAGTTCTGTTTTTTCTTCTGTGTGCTTTCCTTTTCGTGTTGGTAGAACAGAGTTTCCAGACATGGACACCCACTTTTTATAAAGAAATTTTAAAACTTCCTACTTCTATGAGTATTCAGGCCGGAGCGGTTTTAGCCGGAGCTTTTGCCCTGGGAAGGTTTTTATCAGGCTTTTTCTCCAAGAAATTCAGTTGGATCTATGTGGTTTCCTTCTGTGTGATAGGTTTTGCGGCAAGTATACTTTTGGTTTTGCCTTTAACACACAATATTAAGATCAATGAAGGAACAGGTTGGTTCAATGCACCTCTTGTAGTATACCTGTTTCCGTTAATGGGAGGTTTGCTGGCCCCCATTTATCCGAGTATCAATTCGGTGATTCTTGCCTCTATTCCTAAATATTTGCACAGTGCAATGTCCGGGTTGATAGTAGTTTTTTCAGCCATAGGAGGAACAATAGGCTCCATGATCACAGGTTTTGTATTCCAGGAATTCAGTGGACAGCAGGCATTTTACCTTTCACTGATCCCGCTTTCACTGCTGATCATTTCAGCCATATTCATGAATAAACTAAAAATAAATCCTAAGAAATAATAATGAATAAGCAGCTTTACATAAATGAAATCCAGGCCCTTTTCGATGATGTTCAGAGAGCCAGGGTATTTGAAGATCAGAAGATGATGACTGATGCAGTTCCTGTGTTTCCTGTTTCGCAGATTAATGCGGAATACGAAGAAAAGAAAGGAAGAAAAGATTTTGATCTGAAAGATTTTGTAATGGCCAATTTTGATTTTCTGGGAGCCAAAATTTCAATTCAGAGAGAAGAGCAACTGCCGATTGAGCAGCATATAGAAAAGCTTTGGGATGAATTAACCCGTACTGCTTACGAAGAAAAAGGAACATTATTGAAGCTTCCGAAACCATATATTGTTCCGGGCGGCCGTTTTAACGAATTTTTTTACTGGGACAGCTATTTCATTATGCTTGGGCTGCAGGCTTCAGGAAGAACGGAAATGATGGAAAATATTATAGAAAACTGTTCTTATTTGATTCAGAATGTAGGATTTGTCCCGAATGCGAGCAGAACCCATTTTTTAAGCCGTTCACAGCCTCCGTATTTCTCGCTGATGCTGGATCTGCTTTTTGAAACCACAAATGATGAAAAAATTTATATCAGATATCATGATACTTTAGAGAAAGAATATGCCTTCTGGATGAATGGGGAAGAATGGCTTGATAATGAATCCAGTGTAAAAAGAGTCGTGAAAACGAAAAACGGGGATATTCTGAACCGTTATTACGATGCAGAAAACGCACCACGACCTGAAAGCTATCTCATTGACATTGAAGACAGCGAGAATACAGGAAATGAATTTTACAGAAACATAAGAAGCGCTTGCGAATCCGGCTGGGATTTTTCCAGCAGATGGTTTGCAGACGGGGAACATATACAGACTATAGAAACACTGAATATTGCAGAAGTGGACCTGAACAGCCTTTTATGGCATTTGGAAAAAACTTTAGCCAAATCTTCAGCGCTTCAGAACATGACAGATCAGGAAAATTATTTTGCTGAAAGAGCAGCAAAGCGCAGACAGATGATCAATACATACTTTTGGGATGAAAATACTGAATGTTATAAAGATTATCACTTAAAAAAACACAAAAACACACCGTCTGAACACATTGCTGCTCTTTATCCTTTATTTCTTGAACTGGCAGACCAAAAACAGGCGGAAGCAGTAGCGAAACATATTGCTGAAAAATTTCTCTATCAGGGAGGGCTTGTAACCACCACTAAAAAAAGCGGCCAGCAGTGGGATCTTCCGAATGCATGGGCTCCTTATCAGTGGTTAGGATTTAAAGCAATGAAAAACTACGGCTTCAATGAGCTTGCCGAAAAAATAAAAAACAACTGGTGCGGAAATGTAGAAAGGGTATACAGCAACACCGGAAAATTAATGGAAAAATATAATGCTCTGGACACCGAAACAATTGCAGGAGGAGGAGAATACCCGAATCAGGACGGATTCGGATGGACAAACGGGGTCTATCTCAAATTAAAACAAAACTAATTATAAAAAATCATATGCTATGAAAAAGAGATCGATATTTTTAATGGCTGCCACCGCTACGCTTTATTTTAACAACGCGTATGCACAGGAAACTCCGCAGGACTCCATCAAAACATCTTCTATTGACCAGATTGTTATCACCGGTAACTCAGGTCCGAAAAAGAAAATAGAATCCAGTACGGCTATTTCTACATTTACGGCAAAAGAAATCCAGAAACAGAACCCTATCAGTGCTGCTGCATTATTGCAGAGAGTTCCGGGGTTTGCTGTGGAAACTTCCGGAGGTGAGGTAGGAAACAACCTTTTTGCAAGAGGTATTCCTTCTGCAGGAGCTTACGAATTCGTGCAGGTTCAGGAAGACGGTCTTCCGGTTTTTGAAGACGGTGCGCTTCAGTTTGCCAATGCGGATAACTTCTTCCGTGTAGATAATTCTGTGAGCCGTCTTGAAGCCTTGAGAGGAGGTTCAGGATCCATTTATGCCAATAATTCCCCTGGAGGTTTGATCAACTTTATTACTAAAGAAGGAAGTAATGATTTTAAAGGAACTGCCAAACTGGAAACCAGTACTTACGGCCTTATGCGTACCGATATGAATGTAGGCGGTGCTTTAGTTCAGGATAAGCTTTTCTTTAACGTTGGAGGGTTCTACAGAACAGACAACGGAATCAGAAAGACAGGTTTCAGAGCCAACAATGGAGGACAGATCAGAATGAATCTTAAATACGTCTTCGATAAAGGGTATGCTAAAGTATATTACAAAAAACTGGACGACAGAAATACTTTCTTCCTTCCGATTCCTCTAACTCAAAATGGAAATGATTTGAAGGAATTCTCAGGTTTTGATGCTAATTATGGAACTTACAGTTACAGAGCAATCAGCCAGCTGAATATTCCTCAGGCCGGAGGCGGTTTTTTCAGTAGAAATCTGGAAGATGGAATTCATCCGAAAGTTGATGTTTTAGGTGCTGAATTCAAATATGATCTTGGAAATAATTTCTCTGTTTTAAACAAAACAAGATATACCAATATCAATATGAATTATACAGGGATTTTCCCTGCAGGAGGTCCTGCTACAGCAGCTAAATTTGCAAGCGATAACGGAATCACAGGAAACAGCTATCAATATTTTGCGGTAGGTAGCGGAGCGGCTGTAAATCCGGCTTTTGTTCAGGAACTGGGCTTCTGGGCCATTGATAAGCAGATGAATAATTTTGTGAATGATTTGCAGTTTAATTATAAATTTGACAAAGGGAATGTAACGGCAGGCTTCTATAAATCAAACTGGAAGTCTCACCAATACTGGAACTGGAGTAATATTTTGACGACAGCATCAGATAGGCCGATGCTTCTTAATTTGGTTGATACTTCTCTTAGCCCAAATTCAGTAGGTTATTCTAAAACTTATAACGGAGTTACTGACATGTCTTTCCTGTTGAGAGATTCTCAGGTTCAGGGAAGCTTGAATGACCTTTATGCAAATTTAGATTATAACATTACAGATAATTTAAGTGTTAATGCAGGACTTCGCTACAGCCGTGATTTCTACAAAGGATATTCGGTAAATACAACCACTGCAAATCTGAATAATTCCGGTTTAACAACTGATGGCACACATAGCTTCGCTACAACAACTGCAGATGATAACATGAGTGTTTTAGGAAATAAATATAACTACTGGAGTTACGATATTGATAAGGTTTCTTATACTTTGGCAACAAACTATAAAATCAACAAGGAAAATGCCGTTTATGCACGTTTCTCCCATGGTTTCAGATCACCGAATGAGGAAGCTTATTACAATTACTTCACGACTACTAATCCGGACCAGCCTTTAAAACCAGTACTGACCAATCAGGTTGAATTAGGGTATAAGTACTACTCACGTACATTTGATGTTGCTGTGATCCCTTTTTATTCAACACTTAAAAACCTGTCATTTACAGATGTGTTTTCTAACGGAACATCAGAAAATACTTTTGCAAATACCAAAAACTATGGAGTTGAGCTTGAAGGATATGCAAGATTGTTTAACAATATGTTAGAGCTTACTTTCAATGGAACCATTCAAAATCCGAAATACAGCGGATTGGAAGAAGGAAGCCTTTTGGAAGGGAATGTTGTAAGAAGAATGCCAAAACTGTACTTTAATATCTCGCCAGCTGTAAATATTACAAAACAGTGGAGAACATATGTAAGCTACAACTACTATGGAAAACGTTTTCAGGATCAGTTAAATGTTCAGACTCTGCCATCATTCAGTGAATTTGGAGCTGGAACTTCTTATCAGCTGGGTAAAATCCGTTTTGCAGTTGATGGAACTAACATCTTTAATACAATCGGCATTACAGAAGGCGATCCAAGAGCAGGTTCTCCAACCGGAGACGGAACTATTATGGCAAGACCAATTATGGGTGCAGCTGTAAGAGCTTCAATCACTTTAGATTTCTAATCTTATATTTTCTTCATATGAAACCGTCAGAGATTTTTCTCTGGCGGTTTTGCTTTTAGGGTTGGGAAGAAGGGGCCGGGAATCAAGAGGCAAGAACCAAGATCCTAAATGCCGGATTTCAGACTTTTACCGTAAGCTTGGAAACTTATAACCGGCAAGTCAACTGATAACCCGCAACAATTAACCCCGCATCCCGAAACTCTCAAACCCTCGAATTCTCAAACGCTATCACGTATCTATTTAAAAAACGGATTATACTGTTTCTCAAAGCCTATTGTAGTAGGATTACCGTGGCCGGAAAAAACCTGAGTTTCACCATCAAGGATAAAAAGTTTATTGGTGATGCCTTCAATTAGCTGCTCGTGATTTCCTTTGTAAAGATCTGTTCTTCCGATACTGCCTTCAAAAAGAACATCACCGGAAATCATGAATTTTTGATTTTCATTATGGTAAACTACACTTCCCGGAGAATGTCCCGGAACATGGTAAATTTTGAATTTTTCCCCATCCAGATCAAGTATTTCTCCTTCATTTACATAGACAGTGTCTGCTTTTACGGGATTAACAGAGAAGCCGAATCTCATTCCGCTTGCCTGAAGCATATCAAGAACTTCCTGATCTTCCTGGTGCATATGAACGGGTACTTTAAAAGTATCAAAAGCCCATTGCAGCCCTAAAACATGATCAATATGGGCATGAGTCAGAAGAATTTTCTGAATGGTAAGGCCGTTTTCAGAAATAAAGCTTTCTATGGCTTTGGTTTCCTGTTCATTCATATTTCCCGGGTCAATCAGCCAGGCATTTTTATTTTCGTTATAAAGGATATAAGTGTTTTCGCTGGCAAAATTGAATACGAAGCCTTGAATCTGAAGCATATTGTGAATGTTTTAATAGAGGCAAATTTAGTACAAAAGTTCCTTTTTAGAATACATGAGTTATTTTTCGTTTAAATATTTAGTAATAAAGATGCTTCGGCTCCGCTCAGCATGACAAAGTCAAAACTGACTGGCCATATCTTTCAACAAAAAATGTTTGGCGTTAGAAATGTCATGCTGAGCGGAGTCGAAGCATGTCACGATCTTACGGGGATTAAAAAAATGGTTTTAAATTTCATACAGTTACGGAAATTTCCTGCACGTTATTTAAACTTTACGAATGGAAGTAAGGCTAGGTCAATAGAAGTATAGTCAAATGTGATTCTGCAGATCATTTGTGTTAAAAACTTTCGTGACTTCTATGGTTTAAAATCGATTTTTCGTTATCTTCGTCATAATGAAAACTTTGCGAATACTTTTACTTTCTTTGGGCGGATTGGTTTTTGGACAAAATATCCAAAGTATACAATTATTCAACCCGCAGACGAATGATGAAACGCCGGTGATTAAATTCGGGGAACAGTTGGTTTTAAGCTTTGATGATCTCAGTAATGCCAGTGAGATTTACAGGTATACCATCAAACATTATGACAGAAACTGGAATGATGATAACCTGTTTTTTACGCAGATTGCAACCGGAAGCCTGAACGGGCTTTTGGATCAGTTCCAGTACTCTTTTAATACATTGCAGCCTTATACCCATTATAAACTTACATTCCCGAATGATAAAATACAGCCGAAGATTTCAGGGAATTTTGAACTGATTGTTTACAAAGATTCAGCAGAAAGACCTCTTTTCAAAAAACGTTTTTACCTGGTGGAAGATGCTGCAACAGTTGCTTTGAATATTTCAAGAATTGCAGATGCCAAAAACCCGAATATCAATCAGAGGGTAGAAGTAAAAGCCACTTCAAAGGGAGGAGATCTTTCCTCCAATGTCAATTCCATGACCTTGAATGTCATGCAGAACAACAATTCCAATGTGGTGGTTAATAATTTAAAACCTAGTGCCACTTTAGGGAATCAATTGCTTTTTCAGCAGATGAACTTAACATTTCCGGGCAATAATGAATTCTATTATTTTGATAATAAGAATATGAATATGGCAGCGGATATGGTTCAGGCTACAGAACTGAAGGACGGTATCAACCAGACTTATCTGCATCCGGTATGGGCATTTCCGTTGAATTACCAGTATCAGCCCGATGTAAACGGAGCATGGTATTACAGAAGAAACGATTTGGGGCTGGAAAGAAATGCAGAAAGAGAAGCAGATTATTCCTGGGTACATTTTTATCTGGATTCTGAACCTGTGGATAAGGAAATCTATGTGCTGGGAGGATTCAATAACTTTAAGCCGGGCAAAGAAAACCAGATGCAATATGATGCAGCCAATAAAAAATATGTAGCCAAAATATTTTTAAAACAAGGTTTCTACAACTATATTCTTGCTACAAAAGAAAGTGACGGAACCCTGAATTTCGGAGAGATTAACGGCAACTTCTGGCAAACTGAAAATCTGTACCAGGCATTTTTATATTATGCTCCTTTCGGACGTGATTACGACGGGCTGATGGGATATGGCGAGTTCAGAACACCTGTAAGATAACATCATAAAAATAAAAACCTTACAGGCATGAGCTTATAAGGTTTTTTGCCAAAGGCATACGAATATAATAATAGTGTCTGAGTTATTTTATTAATTTAATTCTTTAAAAATAGCTGTTATAAATAAGTTTTCCTCGTTTTCAAAAACATAGTGGATAACTACAGGAAAGTTATCCATTTTATTCACTGCAATTTCACTGGATTTTATTATTGAAGTTTCCAGAATCTGATGGATGGATACTTTCAGGTCTTCAAGGAAATCAATTCCTTTATTTTCTTTTTCCGCGTTAAAAACCCGCATAAGCATTCTTATGTCATTTTTGGCGATGGAAGAGAGAAGGATATTCATTTTTTTAGGCACAGCTCATTTTCAGTTCAGAAATATTTTCATAAAAATCAAGTTTTGTTTTCGGATTTTCCTGATGAAACTGAATTCTGTACAAAACTTCATCAATCTGAAATTGAGGAACGGATAATTTGTTCTGGATTTCTAAATTCTCAACCATTTTTGCTAAGGTTTCCAGCAGTTCCGGTGTAAAGTTTTCAATCTTATGTACTAAAATTTGGGCTGTAGCATTCATCATTTTCATTTTTTGGGGTTAATGATGTTGTTTGATAGGGTAAAGGTAATAAAAATATTTAATATTTGTATTTTATTGAAAATTAAAAGGGGTGCATCTTGAATATTTATGTTTTTTTTAAAATTATTATTGTTTTTTTTTAGGGGTGTTTTATATTATTTTTAATACTTGACCGTTAAAGCAGGTTTTTGTAAAGAATTATTGATAATGCTATGCTTATTTATATGAGAATTTTATAGTTACTTGAATTAAAACCTGCTTCATGATAGGTCATTTTCATTAAAACTATGATGAATAAATAATTTTAGGATATTTTATATACCGTACAGAATAATCAATTATTATGCTCCACATATTGAAAAAAATATTTCATAAAATATTGAATTATGTAAAAAATATTAGTCTATTATTTTTATAGAAATAAAAATATTTTCAATTAATTACATTGTTTTTAAAAATATATTAAATTTAAAACATTTGTTCTATTTATTTTTTAAATTTTATTTAATTATTTCGTTGCTTTTTTACAAAAAAGATATAAATTCGTTTCACACTAAACAAAATTTTTTATGAAAACAAAATTTATCTTCGCAGTAAGCATTGCTGCTTCTGCCTTTGTTTTTGGGCAGGAAACTCCATCAAAATTAATTCCGGGTAAAAGTGGTCTCCACGCAGAATTCATGAGATTTGATAAAAATGGCCCTGCATTTAAAGGAGAGCCTGTTTTATTTGATGAAACATCTCAGAGACTTTCAGTGGGACAGGCACGTAAGTTGGGATCAGAAAAAGATCACATAGGCTTTGAAACTCACAGATTTCAGCAGACAATTAACGGAATTCCTGTAGAATACGGGATGATGGCTGTACAGACCAAAGGCGGAAAAATTGTAGGAGAAACCGGAAAGTGGATTATTAAAGAAACGGTAGCTGCAGAAAAGAAAGCAAATATTTCTGAAAGCACAGCATTACAAAGCGCCCTGTCTTTTGTAGGAGCCGACTCTTATAAATGGCAGAACAAAGAAGAAGAGGAATTCATTAAAAATGAATCTAAAAATGCTAATGCAACTTTTACCCCAAAGGGAGAACTGGTATATTATTCAGATCCTTCTGATGAAAAAATGGGAGATCTGAAGCTTGCTTACAAATTCGATATTTATGCAGAAAAGCCGTTAAGCAGACAATATGTTTTCGTAGATGCTAAAGATGGAAAAGTTTTGGGAACCAATGCCCTGATTCATGAAACCAATGCTCCGGGAACTGCAACAACAGGGTATAGCGGAAACAGATCCATTGTTGCCGATTCATACAGCGGAAGTTACAGATTAAGAGAAGCCGGAAGAAACGGAGGAACAGCCGTAGAAACATACAACCTGAAAAAAGGGACCAACTATTCATCAGCGGTAGATTTTACAGATACTGATAATAATTGGAACAATGTAAATACCAATAAAGATCAATATGCTACTGATGCGCATTGGGGAGCTGAAATGACCTTAGATTATTATTACACGAAATTCGGAAGAAAAAGTATAGATAATAATAATTTTGCTATAAAATCTTATGTCCATTACTCAACCAATTATTTTAATGCATTTTGGGATGGCTCCAGAATGACGTATGGAGACGGAAGTTCTTCTACCAATGGAGGTAAACCGTTAACAGCTCTTGATGTTTGTGGTCATGAGATTACCCACGGCTTAACCACCAAAACAGCAAATCTTGCTTACCAGAGAGAATCAGGAGCTTTAAATGAAGGTTTCTCAGATATTTTCGGAAATACAATTGAGCTTTGGGCAAGACCAACACAGGCAAGCTGGAAGCTGGGAGAAGATTTCAGTTATGTGATCAGGGATATGGCCAATCCTAACGCCTATAGCCAGCCTGATACGTATAAAGGAACTTACTGGAAGGATGCAAGCAGTTCATGTACTCCCCAGGGAAATCCTAATTTGCCGGGTTATAACGACTATTGCGGAGTGCACACCAATTCAGGGGTTCTTAACTTCTGGTACTATTTACTGGTAACCGGAGGATCAGGAACTAATGACAAAGGTTTTGCCTATAATGTTTCAGCAATAGGACTGGATAAGGCAGGGGCTATTGCCTACAGAACACTTACCAACTACCTTACTTCAAGCTCTACATTTGCCAATGCAAGAACGTATTCGCTTCAGGCAGCCGCAGACTTATACGGAGCCGGAAGCAATGAAGTAACACAGGTTACCAATGCATGGAATGCAGTAGGTGTTGGCGGAGGTACTTCTGCGGCTGGAAAAGTAGCTGCACCTGATGCATCACTTTACACCATCAGCCCAAATCCGGCTACCGACAAATTTACTGTTGAATTTGAAGGTAAAGAAGGAAAAGGAATTGTTGAGCTGGTAAGCCTGACAGGAAAAAGAGAACTTTCTGAAAAGATTAAAATTACAGACGGTATCAATAAAGTAGATATTCAGCTTCCGTCCAGTATACTTTCCGGAGTATATGTAGTAACGGTTAATGGACAAAAAGCAGGAAACCTGATTAAAAAATAAATTTTAATATATCCGAAAAAGGCCACAAGATTTATTTTGTGGCCTTTTATTTTATGTATGGTAGAGCTTTTATATTAAATAGAAATCGTTCAGCTTCTCTTCACAGAGTGTTTTTACCACTTCTATCCAGCGGTCTTCATCATTCAGGCACGGGATGTAATGAAAATTTTCTCCGCCTCCGTGCTGAAACTGTTCTTTCCCCTCCACTGAGATTTCTTCCAGGGTTTCCAGGCAGTCGGAAACGAAAGCCGGGCAGACAATAGCCAGATTTTTTATTCCTTTTTTAGGAATCGTTTCTAAAGTTTCATCCGTATAAGGCTCTATCCATTTGTCTTTTCCTAACCTTGACTGGAAAGAAACAATAGTTTTTTCTTTCGGAAGCCCTATTTTGGCAATAACCGCTTCTGTAGTTTTATAGCACTGATGGCGGTAACAGAACTGGTGGCTTGGATTGGTGTCTCTTGAACAACAGTCATTAAGATTACAGGTCTTTGTAGGATCTGTTTTGTAAATATGTCTCTCCGGAACCCCATGATAAGAGAACTGCAGGACATCGAAATTTTCAGGAAGTTTTTCTTTGATGCTTTCTGCCAGGCAGTTAATGTAAATGTCCCTATTGTAAAAAGGCTGGATATAATTGATCTTTACCTTTGGAAATTTCTTTTTTCTTACTTCCTCCGCCTTTTCAATAACGGTTTCTGTAGTACTCATCGCATATTGAGGATACAGTGGAAATAAAACAATCTCAGAAACTCCCTGGTCAACCAATTTCTGAATTCCCGTTTCAATGCTAGGTTCGGCATATCTCATCCCGATTTCCACAGGAACATCAACAAGCTTCTGCAGCTTCTTTCGGATTTTTTCAGTGATGACAATTAAAGGAGAGCCTTCATCCGTCCAAACTGTTTTATAGGCTTCTGCGGATTTTGCGGGTCTTGTATTCAGAATAATTCCGCGAACAAGCAGTGCACGGAAGATCCAGCGGTAATCAATTACCTTTTCATCCATCAAAAATTCGTCAAGATATTCCTTTACATCATTTACAGCTGTAGATTTTGGAGAACCAAGATTTACCAGTAAAATTCCTTTTTTATCCAATATTTTTAATTTTAATTATGAATGGCGTTTTCGAAATCTGATATCAATGCCGATACTTCCGCAAAGGTATTATTTTCAGCTAAGCCGTCATTGTTAAATTTTCCCTTTATCCCTTTTATTAAAAGCTGATGCCGGTTTTCTGTTTTAGCTCCGAGTGTTTTCATAATCAGGATTAATTCCTCATGTCCTTTTTCTCCATTGGCAGATGCCGTTATCACAGCAACCGGTTTTTCAGAAAAAACAGTGGTGGAAACGCACCATTCCAGTAAGTTTTTCAACCTGCCCGGAATACTGAAGATATATTCAGGAGTAGAAAACAAAATGCCGTCTGAATTTTCAATTTCTTTCCTGATCTTCAATACCTCATCCGGTGTATCAGTATCAGTCAGTGAAGTGTCAAAATGCGGAAGAACAGAAAGTTCATCATAAATCTGGAAATCAGTACCTGAGTGCTTTTCCAGAACCTGTTCTATTAATTTCCGGTTGCTGGAATGCTTTGTGGCACTTCCGATAATGACCAAAATCTTTTTTCCACGTAGCATTTAAAATGGATTATCCGTTTACAGCTTCCACTTTTTCCACCAAATCAGGAACGAATTGTTTTAAAATATTCTCAATTCCGTTTTTCAAAGTAGCGGTAGAGCTTGGGCATCCGGAACAGGCTCCCTGTAGCAGCATTTTAGCGGTTTTGTTTTCCTGGTCATATTCCATAAGAGAGATTTTTCCGCCATCATTTTCTACTGCAGGAGCTACATATTCATTTAGAATGTCTGAGATTTTCTGCTCGTCATCAGTATATTCCCTGTTGATGATTTTTTCAACAGGATTTTCATGTTTCTGAGGCTCAAGATTTGAAATTTCACCTCCACTCTGAAGATATTCGGCAATAAAACCGCGTACAGCCATCATTACCTGATGCCATTCTACAGAATTATCTCTTGTTACGGCAACAAAATTGTCAGAAATGAAGACTTCTTTTGCAAAATCGAATTCATTAAAAATAGCCTGAGCCAAAGGAACGCCTTCTGCTCCCTCTTTTGATTTCACTTCCACAAATCCTTCTATAAGCAGTTTGTTGGAAACAAACTTCATCGCATTGGGATTAGGTGTCATTTCCGCATAGATCTGGTACATTTCCTTTCTTTTCTGAAGGTAAATTCTCGGGTTGGCCAATAATTCGTCCTCAATTACATTTTTAAGGCTTTCCGCCACATGTTCCCATTCTATGGTATCCTGTTTGGCTACAGCTACAAAATTAGCCGTAATGAAAATTCTTTCCACAAAAGGATAATTGAAAAGTTCCTGGGCTAAAGGAATTTCTGAAATATCTGAACTTCTGTCCAACTCTAAAGATCCCGGGATCAGGTTATAATCCGCGACAAATTTCATCACTTTCGTGTTTTCGGTTGGTTCTATAAGTATCGTACGCATTTTTTTGTTAAATTTGAGATACAAAAATACGCAATTAGAAATTAGAAGTCAGAGATTAGAGATTAGATTTTTGCTATCACGGTTATATAAAAATAGAAGTTGAAAGCTAGAATAGTCCGTTGCAGAAATTATTATTTTCAAATGAACTCATTTTCAAATTATCAAATCAAAGCTATGGCAATTGTAAAAGAACTTTTAGGAAAGACACCTCAGATAGGAGAGGGTACATTTTTGGCAGAAACGGCTACCATTATAGGGGACGTTACGATGGGGGAGAACTGCAGTATCTGGTACAATGCGGTGATCAGAGGGGACGTTCATTACATCAGAATGGGAGATAAGGTAAATGTTCAGGACAATGCCATGCTGCACTGTACCTATCAGAAGCATCCTTTAAATATAGGAAACAATGTTTCCATCGGGCACAATGCCATTGTTCATGGCTGCACCATCAAAGATAATGTACTTATAGGTATGGGCGCCATCGTTATGGATGCCTGCCTGGTAGAAGAAAATTCCATCGTAGGAGCAGGTTCTGTAGTAACGCAGGGAACTCATATCAAATCAGGAGAAGTCTGGGGGGGAGTTCCTGCAAGGAAAATCAAAGATATTTCTACCCAATTACTGGAAGGGGAAGTCAACAGGATTGCAGATAATTATGTGAAGTATTCTTCGTGGTATAAGGAAAATCTGGAAGTTTAAAAGTTAGCGGATATATAAGTTGCGGGCTACGGGTTGCGAGTTAAGAGTTTTCACATTTACAATAAAAAGTCTGATGTCTGAAATTTGGTATCTTGATTCTTGGCTCTTGTTTCTCAACTCTAAAAAATTTCATTATTTGCCCCTAAAACAAAATAACAAAGCTCCATCATAACGATAGAGCTTTTTTCAATCCTTAGTATAAACTCCTGGGTGAGTTTTGTTGCTGATTATTCAGCAGATATATAACCTTTGCTTTGATTTTCTTTTTATTGTTCCGCTGTTATAAGCTGGGCTTTTCCGTTAATACACTTCACTGAGGTTGGGGGCATTACCATCATACAGTCGGAAACAATATTGTATTTTTCGTTGAATGCTTTTACCTTCTGTGTATATTCTTCAATTCTCGGAAGAAGGGCGGTTTCTATCTTTTTAGGATAGGCAATATATTGCTGTGGTCCTCCGCAGGCTTTGGTTCCCATTGGGGCAAAAGTCCATTCCGAAGCATTGGTGCATTTTTCGCGGGAGGCTTCAGATTCAATGGACGCTTTTAGTTTATCCAGCTGGGCCTGTTCATATTTTTGGCTGTCCTCGTCAGCAGGTCTTTCCGAAATATCTTTTGGAAGATTTGTATTGGTGTTCTTGGATGTATTGCATGAAACGGTGGCAAAAATAGTGCATAATGCTAATAGTGGAGTATATATGAAACTTTTTTTCATTATAATTTCTTTTCTGTTAAAGAATTTTCAAAAGTTATGCCAAGGTAAGAAATTCAAATTCATTTCCGTAATTTTGAAGCACAATGAACAATCATTTTTTTGACTTAATAGAGCATACGAACAGAAGCATTTTTCTTACAGGAAAAGCCGGGACCGGGAAAACCACCTTCCTTAATGACTTTGTGAAAAAGACAAGGAAAAAGTATATTGTGGTTGCACCTACGGGAATTGCCGCGATCAATGCAGGAGGAGTTACCATTCACTCTATGTTTGGATTGCCTTTAAGGACGTTTTTACCTACTACGGACCGTATTGATGGAAGTCTGGCAAATAATATTGCCGATCTGATGCCTCATTTCAAATACAGAAAAGATAAGCTTAAACTTTTAAGAGAAGTAGAAGTTCTTATTATTGATGAGGTTTCCATGTTGAGAGCAGATGTTCTTGATATGATGGATTTCTCGCTGAGGTTTATCAGGAGAAACAACCAACGGTTCGGTGGGGTGCAGATGCTGTTCATTGGGGATCTTTACCAGCTTCCTCCGGTGGTGAGGGACGAGCATATTTTAAAAATGTGCTACCAGTCACCATTTTTTTTCGACAGTCTTGCTGTTAAAGATATTCCGCTTCTCACGATTGAATTAACGAAGGTTTACAGACAGTCGGATGAAAAATTTCTGGAAATCCTGAACGCGATCCGTGACGGTGATGTAGCCAATATCAACTTTGAAGATCTTAACAAACGGTATGATCCGGATTTTAAAGCAGGAACTGAATCTTACGTTTACCTGTGTTCTCACAACAAGATGGCAGATGAAATCAACCAGGAAAAACTGGATGAGATTGACCTGACGGTTAAAACGTATGAAGCCAAGCTTTTCGGAGATTTCAAGGAAAATCAGTTTCCAAACGAGCAGTTTTTGGAACTGAAGATTGGAGCACAGGTCATGTTCATCAGAAATGATATCAGTGGTGAGAAAAAGTATTTCAATGGAAAATTGGGTGAAGTTTGTGCTTTAGATGATAATGAGATCAAAGTTATTCTTGATGGTAGCGAAAGAGAAATTACCGTAAAGAGGGAAGTCTGGGAACAGAAAAAATATTTCCTCGATACCGAAAAAAATATCAAAGAAGAAGTTTTAGGCAGCTTCGAACAGTTTCCGATAAAGCTGGCGTGGGCGGTTACCATTCATAAAAGTCAGGGATTGACGTTTGATAATGTGATTATTGATGCAGGGAAGAGCTTCACAGCCGGTCAGGTTTATGTAGCCCTTTCAAGGTGCCGTACGCTGGAAGGAATTGTTTTAAAATCCAAAATTACGCCTGAAGTTATTTTTAAGGATAACAGAATCATGCAGTTTCAGGGGAGTACCCTTGCCAATGATAATGTAGAAGCCATCCTGAACCGTGAAAAATATGATTACAGCATTAAAAAAGTTCTTCGTACCGTAAATTGCCTGTGGTTTCTGCATGAAGTGGAAGAATGGAACAAGCTTTCCGTTGCTACAAAAAGTATAGATCATGTAAAGACTAACCAGCTTTATCTTCAGCTGAAACATGAGACAGTTAACCTCGGAAAAATCTTTGAAAAACTGGAACGGGTAATTTCCCAGAAAGTCAATAATTTTATTGAAAATAAGGAAGAATGGTCTGATATTGAAAGCAAAACCAAAGGAGCCGTTAATTTCTTTTTTACAGAAATCCGGGATAAGGTTTTCAATCCGCTGAAAGAATTTTATGCTGAAATTAAAGGAGCCAAAGGTCTGAAACAGTATAATGAAGAATTCAGGAACTGGCTGGAAGACACGGAAGAATATCTGAACAGCTTAAAGGAAATTCATCTGCTGGAAACGAAACTTTTAGATGAAAAAAATGATCAGGAAATCAATATGAAGATCGCAAAAGTTCCTTCACAGGTTTTGACTTTTCAATTGTTTGAACAGGGGAAAACCATCGGTGAAATTGCTCTGGAAAGAGGTCTGGTAAAAGAAACTGTGATCGGCCACCTGGCAAAATTTGCAGAACAGGGATTGCTGGATATTTCAAGAGTGATTACCTCTGATAAGATTAAGGCATTTGAAGAAGAATTCTATAAAAACCCCCATGAAACCTTAACGGAATGGAAGAACGCATTGCCAAATGATTTTGAGTTTAATGAAATCAGGATTCTGATTAATCATTATAATTTTAAGAAAGAGAAATCAAATTCTTAGCTTTTTGAAGGGGTTGTTATGGAAATATAAACTCCTTTATGGTCACTCAGAACATCTTTGTTTATAAAAGTATCAACTTCAATAATATTATTCTTAAATGTATCAGGCACAATAATATGATCAATATTTTCTTTGATTTCTAGAGTTGTATTGATCAAATTTAAATCTTCAAAAAGATTTTTTAATGATTTTGTTATTTTGGAATTAATAGAGAATTTTTCTTCAGCTTTTCTAAATGAAGTATTCAAATCGCCGATAATAAAAAGGTTTGGATTCATTGAATGAATTTTCCTGCAATTCTGAATAGTATTTTGCAATTCATTATCGACAAAAGGTTTTCGATTAAACCAAGTTCCGATGATTGTACAATAGAAAACGATGCTTCCAAATTCTGTTTCAAACTCTAGCGCGAGATTGGTTTTGTCATCCGTTACCTGATATTTTTTCAAATAGGGAATCTTTGAATATAAAATAGTTCGGAAAGCTTTTTCGTCCTTCAAATATTGTGAGTAATTGAGATTTTCATAAACAACATTTTCAGGAATTGGCGAACAGAGATATTTGTACGGAAAATTTTTAAGATTAAGATCAACAGCTTCTGTCAGAATAAGAAAATCAAAATCAAACTGATTCAAAAATTCTGTAGTTTTTAAAGATCCTTTTTTTCTTGCCCAATCTATGTTGAGTGTTGCAATTTTCAAACGGAGTAATTTTATTTGTTCAATTTTTTAAAGTCATATAAAGTGATAAAGTCAATTTTATGACTCCAGATTTCATTTATTTTTGCTTCGGGGAAAACCCCTGATATGGAAGTATTTTCAAATTCATTTTTAAAATAATATTTTATATCAGCCTTATAATTTAATGGAACTTTTACATTACTTTTTAAAGATAAGAGAGATTTCCAATCTTTATCTTCTTTCCCTTCATTATAATAAGCTCCTGTAAAAAATATTTCAATAGTATTTTCTTTTATACTCTTTGAAAAAATATTTTTCTCCTTACTTAAGGGGTAATATTCTTTATAGGTTTCCATATTCAAGACACGGTATTCGTATGTACCTTCTTTAGTTTCTTTAAGTTCAAGAGTTACCTTTGAGCCGATTGGGAAGGTAAAAATACCATAATCAGTTGGAAATTTGGTTGGAATGTTTTTATGTTCTTGAGAAATCAGTTTACTTCCAAAAATTAAAATTGTAAAAATTAATAATATTTTTTTCATACATCAGTTATGTTAAAATAGTCTATAAGCAAAAGTAAGTAACACAAACTCAATTTCCAATAGTTTTTCCCTGAACTATCTGATCCATCCTATCAATTACAAAAAGTAACTAATGCAATTTATAAGGGTTAAATTTGTTTGGTTTTTTCAGACCTAAAATTTAACCTTATGAAAAATTTTGAAATATCGGTGCTTGATCTTGCTCCCGTAAAGCAGGGGAAAAGCATTCATGATACCTTTCAGGACAGTTTGTCTTTGGCAAACCACACTGAAAATTTAAATTATAAAAGATTCTGGCTTGCCGAACATCACAATATGGAAAGTATTGCAAGCTCTGCAACCTCAGTTCTGATTGGTTTTATTGCCAACGGAACAAAAACAATTAGAGTAGGCTCCGGCGGAATCATGCTTCCCAACCACAGTTCATTAATCATTGCCGAACAGTTCGGAACACTGGAATCCCTTTTTCCGGGAAGAATAGATCTTGGCCTGGGAAGAGCTCCCGGAACTGATGGGCTTACTGCTCAGGCTTTGGGGAGAAATCCATCGATCATCAATCAACAGTTTCCGAGACAGATCTTAGAACTTCAAAGATATTTTTCCAAAGATAATTCAGATGCCTTAGTTCGTGCCATTCCCGGTGAAGGGTTGGATATTCCGCTTTACATTCTGGGATCAAGCACAGACAGTGCTTGGCTGGCTGCAGAATTAGGACTTCCGTATGCTTTTGCAGGACATTTTGCTCCCGAGCAGATGGAAATGGCATTCAACATTTACAGGGAGAATTTTCAGCCTTCGGAACAGCTGGATAAACCTTACATAATGGCATGCATCAATGGAATAGCAGCAGAAACTTCGGAAGAGGCTCATAAAATTTCCACCACTTTATTCCAGGCGTTCATCAATATCATAAGAAATGACAGAAAGCCTTTTGCTCCACCTGTAGATGATATGGATGATATCTGGTCGCCAATGGAAAAAACGATGGTGCTTCAGAAACTGAAATACACATTAATAGGAAATCAGGCAGAAATTGAAGAAAAGCTGAAAAATTTTCAGGAAAAATTCAATGTTGATGAATTAATTATCAATTCACATATCTACGATCATCAAAAGAGGCTTAGGTCTTATGAGATTTTCAGAGACGCAGCCAACTCTTTATCCAAAGCCTAACAAACCCTTCACATTAATTGGCAGATGCCTATTTTTATAAGTATCTTTGCACAAATAAAAAGTAAACATGTCTGATATTAAATTGAATACTATTCCAGAGGCCATCGAAGACCTTAAAAATGGTAAAATAATCATAGTAGTGGATGATGAAGACAGAGAAAACGAAGGTGATTTTCTTTGTGCTGCGGAACTGACAACGCCGGAAATTATCAACTTTATGGCATTCCACGGAAGAGGGCTGATCTGTATGCCACTTCCGGAAAAAAGATGCGATGAGCTTGGCCTTGAAGTAATGGTAAGCAGAAGCAGCGATCCTAAAGAAACAGCTTTTACCGTTTCTGTAGACCTTCTTGGTAACGGAACTTCCACAGGGATTTCTGCCGGTGACAGAGCCAAAACAATTCTTGCTTTAATGGATGAAAAATCCAAGCCGACAGATTTCATGAGACCGGGTCATATTTTCCCGCTTCGTGCAAGAAAAGGAGGAGTATTGAAAAGAGCGGGGCATACCGAAGCTGCCATTGATCTTACAAGCCTTGCAGGATTAAAAGAAGGAGGAGTAATCTGTGAAATCATGAATGATGACGGAACCATGTCACGTTTACCGGAACTTCACGCTTTTGCTCAGAAACATGATATGAAAATTGTTTCCATTGAAGATCTGATCCATTATCAGCTTAAAAAAGGAAACCTTATTGAAAGACTGGAAGAAAGAAAAGTGAAAACGGCTTACGGTGATTTTGATTTCTTCGCATTCAGGGAAACATCCAATGAACAGATCCATTTTGCACTGACAAAAGGTTCATGGACGGTTGACGAGCCTGTTTTGGTAAGAGTTCAGTCTTCAGATTCTTATTTTGATGTATTGACAAGACTTAACAACGGTGAAAAACCTTTGCTGGAAAAAGTAACCAACATGATCAATGAAGCCGGAAAAGGAGCTGTAATTTTCATCAATAACGTTTCCAATTCTGAAAACACACTGAGAAAACTTCAGCAGTTCCTGAACTATCAGGACGGGCAGGAGCAGCATCCTACGCTGGCATACAATTACAGAGATTACGGTATCGGAACTCAGATCCTGAAAAACCTGGGCATCAATAAATTCAAGGTAATCACGCAAAACCCTAACATAAAGCCACAGGTTGGCGGATATGATGTAGAGGTTACGGAGCTGGTTCAGCTGTAAAAGTAAATTGTGAATTAACTTCGCTGTCAATTTTCAGAGAACGAAAACTAAAATAAATTCAATATAAAGGTTTAGGATTTTTCTAAACCTTTTTTTATTTTTAAGCCATGACAGAATCTTTAAAAAGACACATCAGAGAATATATTGAGATTTCAGATGAAAAGCTTGAAAAATACAGCAGTGCTTTTAAAATTGAGAAAATAAAGAAAAAAGAGTTTCTTTTAAAAGAAGGAGACATCTGTGAGGCTGAAGGATTTGTACTGAACGGATGTCTTAAAGTTTTCCGGACAGACAAAAATGCCGATGAGCAGATTTTATATTTTGGAATAGAAAACTGGTGGATCTCGGATATTGACAGTTTCATCAATAAAATTCCATCCCAGCTCAATATCCAGGCTATTGAAGACAGTGAAATTCTTTTGATTTCGAAGGAAGATAAAGAGAGGCTCTATCAGGAAATTCCGGAAATTGAAAGACTGATGAGGTTAAAGTTTCAGATGTCAATCATTGCTCTGCAACGTAGAATTATTGATAATTTAAGCAAACCTTCCGACGAACGTTACCAGGATTTTTTGAAGGAATATCCCAAAACGGCTCACCGCCTTACCAATATCCAGATTGCCGCTTATCTGGGTGTTACCCCTGAATTTATCAGCAGGATCCGCCGGAAAATTGTGAACAAGAGCTGAGATGGTGGAAGTCAATGGTAAAGTTTTTAGAACCAAGAACCAATATTTTAGATGCTGGATTTCAGATATCAGACATCAGACATTTACTATTTTCTATAAGATTGGCAACCCGGAACTCATTAACCCCGCATCCCGTACCTCGCATCCCCAATCACAAACTTATCTCATCAAAGTTCCTGAAACCATTCAGAAAGTCCTTTACAGTCATTCTCTTTTTCCCTTCAAGCTGAAGTTCCTGTGGAAAATAAATCCCATCTTCTGTATAAATCTTGAATTCATTCTTGGAAATATCCAGAATTCCGGAAGTTTTTCCATGATCTGTAATTTCAAATTTTCCTGCGAATATTTTTAATCCTTTTTCTTCTTCACCAATTTTTATAGTTGTAAAAGCAGCAGGATACGGTGACATTCCAAGGATAAACTGGTGAATTTTTTTTGACGGGGCTTTCCAGTTAATTCTGGTATCTTCTTTAAATATCTTGTAGGCATTTTTAGGATGATCCACATCAGGCTGAGGTTTTTCAGTAATGGAATTTTCTGCCAGACCGTCAAGTGTTTTTACAACCAGTTTTGAGCCCATTACCATTAATCTGTCGTGTAAACTTCCTGCGTTTTCGTCCGGTAAAATTTCAAGCTCTTCCTGGAGAAGAATATTTCCCTCATCTATTTTTTCATTAATAAAGAATGTAGTTGCACCTGTTCTTTCTTCACCATTGATAACAGCATAATTAATAGGGGCTGCTCCTCTGTAATCAGGAAGCAGTGAAGCATGAAGATTGAAAGTCCCCATTGCAGGCATTTCAAAAAGAACTTTCGGCATCATTCTGAAAGCAACCACTACAAAAACATCAGCATTAAGTCTTCTAAGTTCTTCCAAAAATTCAGGATTTCTCAATTTTTCTGGCTGAAAAACGGGGATATTATTTTTTGAAGCATAAACTTTTACCGGTGACTGGTTGACTTTCTGACCACGCCCGCTGGCTTTATCCGCCACAGTTACAACACCTACAACTTCATGATTTGACTGATGGATTGCCTCCAAAGAAGTTTTCGCAAATTCCGGAGTTCCTAAAAAAACAACTTTCAATGATTTCATAGGGCAAAGATAAGGGTTTTTTGAGTTTCGGGGTGCGGGTTATCAGTTGATGGTTCAGAATTATTAACTGTAATAAAAAAGTGTCAAATCTTGGCTTTTGATTCTAAAAATAATTCCTATTCACTGCAAAGCAAAATTTTCATTTACAAAAATATTTACTGTGAATCACTTAATGCATACGTTCTGAAATTCAGCATTTTTACTTTTCCTGAATCTAACAGGAAAATCAGGTTTTCTAAAATATTGTTTTTAGAATGGTAGTTAAGCTGAACAGAAAGGTCTTCAATGGTAGAAGGCTTTTTTGCCAATAAATTAATGATCTGCTGGGAAATATTTTTTCCGAAAATAGATTGCTTGTTTTTTTCACAAACTGAACATTGTCCACAGTTTTTTGTGTTTTTTTCTCCAAAATAAGCAAGTATTAGTTTCATTTTACAGTAATCACTATTTTCTATAAAAAACTTAATCTCTTCCCACTTCTGTATTTTATTTTTTTGAATATGTTCAAAAAGTTTCCAGTATTCTCCACTGATTACCCTTTCATCACGAGGTTTCAGAAATTTGATGCTTGACAGGGCTCCGTCTACATATTCCAGATAATTTTTCTGTTGAAGCTCTTTAAGCCGTTCTTTAATCAGTGGAATACCTACTCCGATTTTATTGCTGACCTGCTGTTCACTGAACATTACCTTATGTGTGGTAATTCCTGAGACCGTACGAAGCAGAAGCTCTATGAAATAAGCATCTTTCTGTGGAAGCTGATCTATTATTTCTTCAGCATTGAAGAGAAGTTCCAGTGAAGACAGGCTTTTGTTATCATTATGATAGATGATCTCCTGATTATGCAGGAAATTGAGAACATTACTGATCTTTGCTTTTGACAGTCTGGTGAAATTCTGAATTCCCTGAATGTTCAGCTGGAAAACTTTTTCCGGCAGCTCATATTCTGCTACCTGAAAAATAGAGTAGAGATAAGTAATGATTTTTAGAAATTCATCTTTATTAGGAGTCTGATTTTTTAAAATTTCATCAAAATTGAGCAGTTCCTGTTTGTTCCAGAGAAGGAATGCAAAGCTGTCTTTACCGTCTCTTCCTGCTCTCCCGATCTCCTGATAATAGTTTTCCAATGATGGTGCCGGGGAGAAATGAATTACAAAGCGGACATTATCCTTGTCTATCCCCATACCGAAAGCATTGGTTGAAATCAGGACATGGTGATCACTTTTATTCCAGAGAGCCTGTTTTGCATTTTTTTCTTTCGTGGTTAAGCCGGCATGAAAATAATCTACGTTTTTTACCTGGTTTTTTATAAGGAATTCTGCCAGCATTTCTGCATCTTTCCGGGTTCTTACATAGACAATTCCGGAGTCATTATTGTGCTTTAAAATATCAAATACACGTTGAAATTTATCAGAGACTTCATCCATAAAGATCCTGATATTTTCTCTTTTAAAGCTTTTCTGAAAAACAAACGGCTTTTTAAGTTCCAGTTTATTTTTAATCTCTTCCAGTACTTTTGGAGTTGCGGTAGCGGTTAAAGCAAGACATGGAATTTTAGGATGATTCTTTCTGAATTCTTTGATATTCTGATAGCTCGGGCGGAAATCCTGGCCCCACTCTGAAATACAATGGGCTTCATCTACAGCAATAAATGACAGCTGTATCTCTTCAATATTCTGAAGAAATTGAGTATTTGTGAGTCTTTCCGGAGATACATATAAAAGCTTGGTAATACCGTCTTTAGAGCGGTCATAAATAGCTTCGGCATCATATTCATCAAGTTCGGAAGACAGATATTCTGCTTCAATGCCCCGGTGTTTAAGCTGGCTCACCTGATCTTTCATGAGTGCAAGAAGGGGGGAAATGACAAGGCAGGTACCTTCCTTCAATAAGGCCGGAAGTTGGTAGCAGAGTGATTTTCCTGCACCGGTAGGCAGAAGAACAAGACTGTCATTTTCATTAATAACAGAATCTATAACTGCTTCCTGAGAATCTCTGAAAGTATCATAACCCCAAAAGTATTTGAGGGTATCATATTTTAGTTTTTGAAAATCCTGCTGAGAAATCATAAGGTAAAAGTAATAAAAGTATTACAACAAAAAAAGCCGTGCATGGCACGGCTTTGATATATTTACTAAAAAGTTTATTATTTAGCTTCGAAATATACTCTTCTGTTTGCTCTGTTTTTCCATTCAGGACATTTAGTAGCAGGTTCGCACTCAGGGTATTTAAGGTCTTTTTCACCTTTACCGATTGCATTTAACTTAGAAGATTGTACTCCATTTTTAACCAAATAGTTTTTAACGCTATTAGCTCTTCTTTCAGATAGTTTTTGGTTATAAGCATCAGAAGCTCTTGTATCTGTAGCTCCAATTACGTTATATGCACCGTTTGAAGAGTTGATGTAAGAAACAGCATTGTTAAGGATTGGAGTGTTTGAAGGTAAAATTCTGTCAGAATTTAAATCAAACTCAATTCCTTCTAAAGTTCTTGTGTCATCTGTTACAGGTCCTGTAGTTACAGGTGCTGTTGTAGGACAACCGTTGTTTTCAACCGGTCCAGGAACAGTTACACACTTATCGTAAAGGTCGATTACACCGTCAAGGTCAGTATCAAGAGCAACACCAGCACCATCCACTCTTGCACCAGCAGGAGTATCAAGCTGTCTGTCCCAATCGTCACAAACTCCATCGTTATCAGCATCACCTTTTTTACATACTTCAATATCCTGGTTTTTGTTAGCCAAAACATCAAGCTTGTAATAGATTTCCTGAAGTGGGTCGTGCCACATTAGGTGAGATTCGTGTTTTCCTAATTTTAAGGTAAGACCTAAAGTTGCATTGAAGAAATTATCAGATACCTGCTCTTCACGCTTGTTGATAGTACTGTATTTTTCACCTCCACCGTCAAACTCATCATCACCGGTTACTACATACATTAATCTACCTTCAATATCAAGTCTTCTGTTGATTTTGTATTTTAAACCAGTACCAGCCTGCATAAACATTGAACCTAGTTTGAAAGGTTTAACTTCTGTAGCCAGTCTTTGTCCTGTAATGTCTTTTTGATAAGCTCTGTATGCAATAGTACCGATACCTGCATAACCGTGAAGTGCCCATCTGAAAGGAGAGTGGTTATCAACTCTTCTCAATAGGTTAGAGAAGTTGATATCTCCTAGTAAAGAGATCGCATCATACTGAGTTCTTGCACCTACAGCTTTTGCATCTGGAGCAGCATCTTTAGTATTGAACCATCCTTGTCTTGTTTCACCTCTGTCGTATTGTAATTTTAAACCGAACGCATGAGTGATCGCTTTATCAATACTTACATAAGCAGAGTATCCGAAAAGGTTTTTACCGTTACCATTCTTGATAGAAGTTAAATCAGCTGCTTGTACCAATGGTACACCTGCACCGGCTGAAATAGACCAGTCATTAAATCTTTTTGACTGATTAGTAAACGGAGAAACATTGGCAGAACCAGAAGAAAATGTATTCGGGTATTCTCCATTTGAAACTGCTGTTGAGTCTTGCGCATAGCTTGCGGCTGGGATTGCCATTGCTAATGCTACAATTGCTAAACTTAATTTCATAGTGTATTTTTATTTAGTTAATTAAATGATTTTATTTTGCTTGGAAGTAAACTCTTCTGTTTGCTTCATTTTTGTCTTCAGTACATTTAGTTGCAGGATCACATTCTGGATATTTCAGATCTGTTTTTCCTCTTCCTTCAGCGGTAAGCATACCTGCAGAAACTCCTTTACTGTTAAGATATTTTACAACAGCATCAGCTCTTCTCTGAGATAATTTCAAATTGTATTCTGCAGAACCTCTGGCATCAGTTGCACCGATTACTAGGAATTTATCATTAGAATTCAGTCCTTTGATAACATCAGCTGCGTGATTTAGTTTATCAAAAGATTTAGGTCTGATTTTATCACTGTTCAATTCAAATTCGATACCTTCAAAATCTTTATTGATATCTCCTATTTGGTCTACCGGGGCAACAGGAGTCGTAGGGCAACCGTTGTTTTCAACAGGTCCGGGAACTGTTACACACTTATCGTATAAATCTATCACACCGTCAAGATCCATATCTAAAGCTACACCGGCACCATCTACTCTTGCTCCTGCAGGAGTATCAAGCTGTCTGTCCCAGTCATCACATACGCCATCATTATCTGCATCACCTTTTTCGCATACAACAAGATCTGTAGCGGTATTTTCTAAAACGCTTGTTCTGTAATATGCTTCCTGAAGTGGGTCATGCCATGCTAGGTGAGATAATTTGTTTCCTAATTTGAAAGAAACCCCTAAAGTCACAGCCAATGCATTATCAGATCTTGAATCACTGATCATATTATACTTTGAGCCTGGAGTTGCAGGGTCATAGTCGTTAGCTTCAGCCCATCCGCCTCCATCGAATTCATCATCACCACTTACAAGGTACATTGTTCTTGCCTCGATGTCGATAAGTCTGGATACTTTATATTTTAATCCAACACCAAATTGATAGTAGATTGAACCGATATCAAATTTCTGATCAATGAACAAAGGAACTCTTTTTGGGCTGTCGCTCCATCTGAATTCATTTGCGTCATGCAGAGAAGTATTGAATTTCTGAATTCCGATACCTGCATATCCATGTAATGCCCATCTGTAGGGAGAATGGTTATCAACTCTTCTTAATAGGTTAGAGAAGTTGATATCTCCCATTAAAGCAAGCTGGTCAAATTTGGTAGTTGCTGTTGCTACACCCGCTGCAGCGCCTGCTGCCCCATCTAACATTGCTTTCTGTTTGGTTTCACCTCTCTGATAGATAAGGCTTAATCCAAATGTATGCGTGATTTGCTTGTCAATGCTTACGTAAGCATTATACCCCCAGTTTACCTTTTTGTCATAAATAGATCTAAGATCAGAGTGCACCATGAAAGCAGCTCCTCCACCAACGGAAATAGCCCAGTCATTAAAACGTCTGGCTTTGTTGTCGAAACGCTGTACATTAGCAGAACCTGAAGAAAAGGTATTAGGGTACTCATTAGACGAGTTTACTGTGGTACTATCCTGGGCATAAGCCGCGATAGGTAGTGTGGCCAATAATAATAAACCTAATTTCATATATGTTTTTTATGTTTTATTTTAGATAAAATCTTTCAATAATATTTTAGAAAATTCCCTTTCGAATAAATGTTTATGATGGGGTATCTCCAATTTTTCTGATCTGAATTTCAGATCATCATATTTAATGATATCAATATCTATTATTCTATCATTATACTCGCCGGACGCTGATGAATCCTTGGTTCTTCCCATCTCAACTTCTATACTTTTAATAAAATCAAGCAATTGAATAGGCGATAGATGCGTGAATATTGATGATGCAATATTACAAAAAATATTGGAACTGACAAATTCTACGGGTTCGGTTATTAAAAATTCGCTTATTTGTGAAATGTGATTACCGCCTTCACTGATTCTCTGTAAAGCCAGTTCCAGATTTTTTTTTTGATCTCCCAGGTTACTTCCGAGTAACAAAACTACCTTATGCTGCGACATATTGGAAAATTGATTGATTTATGAGAAGTTTCTTTAAAAACGTCTTGGCAAATATAGTGGCAATTGTCCTATTATGCGCCTTATTTTTCGTCTTTTTCATTATGATGCTTGTGTTCAGTTCCATGGGAAATGACAAATCTGTAGTAGTGAAAAATAATTCCGTTCTTACGATTAACTTAAAAACTAATATAATAGACAGCCCTACTGAAGAAGAGGCGGGGATATTCAATATCGGGGACAAAAATAAAAGCGTTATGCTCTATGATGTGCTGGAAGCTATTAAAAAAGCTAAAACAGATGATCATATTAAAGGTATAAGTATTGAAGCTGATGATCTTCATGCGGGAATAACCCAGATTGATGATATCAGAAGTGCTATCGAAGATTTCAAAAAGAGTGGAAAATTTGTATATGCCTATGGAAATGCCGTTTCGCAGGCTTCTTATTATTTAGGGTCTGTTGCAGATCAGTATTATCTTAATCCGTCAGGAATGATAGAATTGAAAGGTCTTGCTACAGAAGTTACATTCTTTAAAGATTTTGCTGATAAATATGGAATTGGTATAGAAGTAATAAGACACGGGAAATTCAAATCAGCGGTTGAACCTTTTCTAAGAAATGATATTTCACCGGAAAATAAAGAGCAGCTGAGTACTCTTTTGAATGATATCTGGAAAAATACATCCACTAAAATGGCTGTTTCAAGAAAAATTGATACCGCACAGTTTAGAATGGTTGTTGACAGCCTATACGGAATGATTCCTGAATTAAGTTTAAAGCATAAGCTTGCCGACAAATTAATCCAGAAAACAGAGTATGAACAGATGATAAAGACTAAACTTAGTCTTAAAGAAAAGGAAAAATTGAATAAAGTATCTTTAGCCGGTTATATCAGTTCTTATTCAGATGAAGATAAATCCGGAGAAAAAATAGCCGTATTATATGCTTCCGGAGGAATTAATAATGGTGACGGTTATAATGAAATCTATTCTGAAAAATATGTGAAATATATCAAGGATCTTCAGAATGATGATAAAGTAAAAGCTGTTGTCTTCAGAATCAATTCTCCGGGCGGAAGTGCCAATGCTTCGGATGAAATTTTGTTTGAATTACAGCAGTTGAAAAAGAAAAAACCTTTAGTTGTTTCTTTTGGAGATTACGCAGCTTCAGGTGGATATTATATTGCTATGGCTGCCGATAAAATATATTCAGAACCGAATACGTTAACAGGATCTATCGGGGTTTTCGGTGTGATACCTTATTATAAAGATATAGCCAACAAAAATGGAATTCGTTCAGATATTGTTGCTACCAATGCCAATTCTCAATATTATTCACCTTTAAATGGTGTTACCCCTTACGGAGTAAACCTGATTACCAGAAGCGTAGAGGGAACTTATAAAAGATTTGTACATTTTGTTACTCAAAACAGAAAGCAGACTTTCGAGCAGATTGACAGTGTAGGAGGTGGAAGAGTATGGAGCGGTGTCCGTGCTAAAAAAATAGGGCTTGTAGATGAGCTTGGAACATTGAATGATGCTGTGAATTTCGCTGCACAAAAAGCAGGGCTGAAATCTTATCAGGTATCTTCTTATCCTAAAAGAATGTCTCCGTTTGAACAGATTTTCAAGGATCTTAATGAAGAAGACATCTCTGCAAGGGTTATTAAAAACAAGATAGGAAAAGCAAATTATGAAATCCTTCAGCAGATTACCAACGAGAAACTGCAGTCTGAAGTGAAAATGGAAATGCCTTATCAGGTTAAAATCAACTAACTATATTATATTGTACAAAAAATCCCGGAGCTGAATTTCAGTTCCGGGATTTTATTTTTTATCTGCTTATTTTAGCCTTTCTTTGTGGCCATTCCGTAGATCCAGAGAACAACTAATGCTCCTCCTACAGCTAATAGCATGCTTTTAAAATCAAAGCTCTCAACCGATCCCCAACCGATAAGACTACCGATAAATCCTCCAACGAAAGCTCCAACAATACCTAAGATAATTGTCATCAGCCATCCTCCTCCTTGTGTTCCCGGCATAATAAGTTTTGCAATTGCACCTGCGATAAGACCAAATATGATCCAAGTTAAAATTCCCATAGTCCTAAATTTTTTTGTTATTTGTATAAAATTTGTTGTACTAATTTAGAGATAAATATGATAAAAATCATCTCTTCTTGAAAAAAGAATCTACAAATTCTGTACCATTGAACAATTGGAGGTCCTGCATTTTTTCGCCTACTCCTATATATTTTACCGGAATCTGGAACTGATCTGATATTCCTATAACTACACCGCCTTTGGCAGTTCCGTCCAGCTTGGTTACTGCCAGTGCATTCACTTCTGTGGCTGCTGTAAACTGTTTGGCCTGTTCAAATGCATTCTGTCCTGTAGATCCGTCAAGAACCAATAGAATCTCATGGGGAGCATCAGGAATTACTTTCTGCATTACCCTTTTGATCTTGGAAAGTTCATTCATAAGGTTAATCTTATTGTGAAGTCTTCCCGCAGTGTCAATAATAACTACATCCGCATCCTGTGCAACGGCACTCTGTACGGTATCGAAAGCCACAGAAGCCGGATCTGAACCCATTTCCTGCTTAACGATAGGAACACCCACTCTTTGGCTCCAGATCGTTAATTGGTCCACTGCTGCCGCTCTGAAGGTATCTGCTGCTCCCAGAACAACCTTTTTACCTTCGGATTTAAATTGGTGGGAAAGCTTTCCGATGGTAGTTGTTTTCCCAACACCATTCACGCCAACCACCATAATAACGTAAGGTTTTTTTGAGGCATCAATGTTTCCTGTTCCGGCATGTGGGTTTTCAAGAAGTAATCCTGAGATTTCTTCACGGAGAATATTGTCAAGTTCGCTTACATTTACATACTTATCGCGGGCGACACGTTCTTCTATCCTTTCTATGATTTTGATGGTTGTGGAGGCGCCTACGTCAGATGCAATAAGTATTTCCTCAAGGTTATCCAGAACTTCATCATCTACTTTGCTTTTACCGACTACGGCCTTCGTCATTTTTTCAAAGAAACCCTGGCTGGATTTTTCCAGACCTTTGTCTAAAGTTTCTTTTTCTTCTTTTTTGAAAATATTTTTAAACCAACTCATAGTTTATTCTTATTTGTTTTTTATAACTGCCGTAGCTTCTACTTCTATAAGCACATCATCTCGGAAAAGACGGCTTACTTCCACAAGGCTGCTCACAGGAGGGTTTTGTAGGTTGATATACTGATCACGGATTTTTCTAAAGTCCGGTGTTTTGGAAATATCGGTAATAAAAATTCCCAGCTTTACAATATCTTTCCCTGTAGCTCCATATTCTTTCAGGATATATTCAATGTTTTTAAAAACCTGCCGGGTTTGCTCTTCCACATTGTTTCCTACAAGATTTCCGGTGGTATCCAGTGGAACCTGTCCGGATAAGAGGATCATTCTGGAAGTCCCGCAGTCAATGCTTGTTGATTGCGAAAGTCCTTTAATGGTAAAAACTTCTGCGGAGTTTTTATATTCTACATTGCTCATCTTTTTCTGACCGAATGAAAATAGAAAAATTTCTGTGAAAACCAGAATAAGAATCTTTTTCATAGGGTTGTATATTTAGTTGATTAATAATCTGGTGAACAAAGATAACAAAAAAACTACCCAAAATATGAGTAGTTTTTTATATTGTAAATAAAGCGGAGATTATTTCTTCAAATAACCGTCTACTTCGTCTGCATTCATTACTTTTTCTTCGAAAACGTAAGCACCTGATTTAGATGACTTAATCATTTTCACAACTTTAGTCATTTTTTTTGACTGACCGCTTTGTAGGGTTGCTACTACTTTCTTTGCCATGGTAAATTATATTTTATAAATTACTTGATTTCTTTGTGAACTGTAACTTTCTTAAGAACAGGATTGTATTTTTTCAATTCCAATCTCTCTGTAGTGTTCTTTTTATTTTTAGTAGAAATGTATCTTGACATTCCTGGCATACCGCTTTCTTTGTGCTCTGTACATTCAAGAATTACTTGAACTCTGTTTCCTTTTTTTGCCATGATGTATTAATTCTTTTTAATCAATCCGTTTCTAGTAGCTCTTTCAATAGCTTCCTCGATTCCAATCTTGTTAATCACTCTCAATCCATGAGCTGATACTTTCAGTGTTACGTGCTTATCTTGCTCCGGAAGGTAAAACTTCTTCTCTAATAAGTTAATTTCAAAACGACGCTTCGTTTTGTTATTAGCGTGAGAAACGTTGTTACCAACCATTGCACGCTTTCCTGTTATTTGGCAAATTCTTGACATATCTCGATGTTCTTATTTGTATAATATTTGAGAGTGCAAAATAACGAAGAATTTTTTAGATAGACAAATCTTTTAGAAAATATTTACAAATAACTGGCTGATTAATAATCATGAATTTTAATATAAAAGAAATGGTGGTATAGCCTTAAGCCAAGTGGCTGATATATTTCATGTAAACTTTCCCATAAAACAAAATTCGAATGTTTTATCTTTGTTTTTAATTAATCTAAATAAAAATAATATAAAAAAGATCTGTATTTTTTTACTAATGCTTCCGGTCGCACTTATAGCTCAAAACTATACTGAAGTTCAGACAGGTATGAAGAATTTTTATTACGGGGCATCTGATATGGATGGTGACGGAAAGCAGGATATAATAATCAACGGGGCATCTCTGGTGCCTTATGCAAATTTGGGAAATAATGCGACCTATTTGGGAGATATAAAATTCATAGATTTTAATAATGAGGGTCTTGCTGATTACTATGTCACATCTTCCGAAAGGAACTTATTTATTAAACTGAAAACTAAAAACAAAATAACCGCTCAGAAACTTATGATTAAATAAAATTGAATAGTTCTATTAGTAAGAAAAGCCATGCGTCCAGCTGGCTTTTCTGTTTTATGGTGAATTTTTATTTAAATGAGAATTATTTTTGAACCACCCCGTCAAAAATTCTTTGAATTTTCGCCACCCCTCCATGGGAGGGGAATTTTTACCGCTTGGATATTGGTTGTGCCTATTTGTATAAATAATTATTGGTATTTCTGTTAAACAGATTATGCCTTTTTAGCTCTGTTCCTGAGCTTTTCAATTAAAAAATAGAATAATAAAAAGCCCAACGCAAAAATAGAAAATCTTGAAAGCAGGTCGCCGGCTCTTGTATAGAACGTCATTGTTTCATAAAGATTTACTTTGGCAAATAATGTTGTTTTATCACCATAGAATGTATCGGCTTCTATTTCCCCTTTTGCATTGATATGTGCAGATATGCCGCTGTTGGCAGCACGTGCAATTTCTCTTCTGGTTTCAATGGCTCTTAGTTTTGCATAGGATAAAAGCTGCTTATGTCCTTCTGTGACGCCCCACCATGAGTCGTTCGTCATGATGCCTAAGAAATTGGCTCCTTTCTTTACATAGTCTGTTGTAAATTCCCCGTAGATGCTTTCGTAGCATATGATAGGGGCCAGTCTGCCTTTGTTGTAAGGATTTGCAAAAGCTTTTCTTTCTTTATCGGTCCCTAAAGAAGCGACAGTTCCGCCCAGATTCAGCATTGCATCACCTAAAAGCGGCTTTAAAACATTCATGTAAGGGAATATTTCAACACCCGGAACCAGCTTTCCTTTGTGATATACCTGGATTTTTTGCTGTGGTGCGATCTGAATGGATGTGTTGAAACTTTCAACCCAAAGTTCAGGATTGAGCTGATAGGCTTCTTTCGGGATATTTTCCTGGGCTTTGTAAAAACGGTGAGAAGAGATCCCGGTTGCAAAAACGGCTCCCGGATGCTTGGATAAAAACCCTTTGACATTGTTTAAAAGCAGGCTCTTTTCAAAAGCCGTCTCCGAAATCGAACCTCTTCCCGGAAGAGCTGTTTCCGGGGCAATATAGTAATCTATTTTTCCTTTTGAATTACTTTCGGCTAAGGCTAAAAGATCATTTTCAATGGTAAGGCTGTCCTTTGAGTACTTTTCAGCATAGGGATCAAGGTCCGGCTGCAGCATTAAAACATTAACCTGTCCGGAAGGTTTTTCATCAAAATTATTGTATTTAACTAGTGAAATGATCATCGGAAGAATGATTAAAGCGGCAACAATTGATGAATTCCTGATCAGGTCCTTTCTTTTTCTTCCCGCTTCCCAGGTTCTTAAGGTGTAGAAAATCAAAACATTGATCGAAAGAATCCAGAAACTTCCGCCGGTTGCTCCCAGCGTGTCATACCACTGAATCAGTTTTGGATACTCTGAGAATACATTTCCTAAGTTCAGCCACGGCCAGGTCAGTTCCCAGTTCAGGTGGAATTTCTCAAAGCTCATCCAGATGGCGATCAGAAATCCTAGTCCCCAATAGGTTCCCTGTGCATTTTTATACCAGTGATAGCATTGAAAAACAAGGGAATATAAAAAGGAATTGACAAGGACAGGAAATATTACTGCCATCATGGAATGGCTTCCGTCCGGGTTTCTGGAACCGTACAACCATCCTGTAGTTACGATATTCCAAATCACAAAACAAAGATAGGAGAGTCCGAAAACCATCCAGCTTTTTCTTTTGTAGGAAGAAAATTTAGAGATTCCGTGTTCCATCATCAGAAGCGGAACAAGGGCGAAAAATATAAAGAACGGAACTCCGTAAGTGGGCCACGAAACAGACAGCAGCATCGCTGAAATAAGCGTAAGTAAGATGTATTTCATTGAAATAAAATATAATGCAAAAGTAGGGTTTGTAAAAAGAACCTCAAAGTCAAACGGAATTATTAAAACATTAATTTTTCAGAGTCATATCTTTGAGCCCCCAATCCTGGATGGTCATAAGTACGGGCATAAAGGTTTTTCCGTATTCCGTAAGTTTGTATTCCACTCTTGGCGGAATTTCGGCATAAATTATTCTTTCAATAATATTGTCTTCTTCCATTTCTCTCAGCTGGTTAACAAGCATTTGCTTGCTGATCATGGGAATTGCTTTCTGAAGAAGGCTAAAGCGGTTGACATTCATGCTTATTCCGTACATAATCACCGTTTTCCATTTTCCTCCTACTTTGTTGTAGAAATGAGTGACCGGACAATTATTAGGATTGAAATCTTTATTTTTTCTTTTATTTTCCATTGGTCTAAAAAAATATACTATAACTAATTAATGAGACTAGTATTATTTATTTTAACAAATATAATAACTTCGTATCTATAAAAACAACAAAATATGAACAATAAAGAATTGGTATTAAAGGCAATTACAGATGTATTTGTTAACCGGGATATTTCAGCGTTTGATACATATTTCTCGGATAATTATATTCAGCATAATCCAGGAATTCCCAATGGAACTGAAGTTTTAAAACAATTTGTTCCTTCCTTGCCGGAAAACTTCAGGTATACTCCCGGAACAGTTACAGAAAGTAATGGAGTTGTGATGATACATGGCCGTTATGAAAACTGGAATGGTAAAAATATGATCGCGGTAGATATCTTTAAGGTAAGCGAAGGCAGGATAACGGAGCACTGGGATGTGATGCAGGAAGAAGTAAAAGCTGAAGATTCAGCTAATGGCAATGTAATGTTTCCGATATAATTCATTTAAAAATAAAATAATATGTTGGAACAGGTAAAACAGAATTCTTTAGGGAATTGGGAGAGTATTGCTGTTGAAATTCGTCCGAGTTCTTTAAAGAATGAGAACGGGACTTTGAAACCGTTTTATTTAAAAAGATCATTTGCTTTTCTTCCGGAAGACCGGTTTGAGCTGGAGATTATCAATTATGCAGACTCGTTTGGTGAAATTCCTTTGGCTAAAATGTTCATTAAAGGACATACGGAATGGAAGGGGGCTCATCCTATTGCAAAAGATGCGCAAAAAGTAGATTTTACTGCGGATGAAGCTTATGAAGTAACTCCTTTGCACCAGGGATTTGCAGATCTTCTCAACAATTTGGCTAAAGATGATTTTGAAAACTGGGAAGTGAATAAGCCTCAAAATATTTTAAAGAAAAAGTTTCTCCCTTTCGGTTTGGCTGAAGGACAGGTTTTTAAGGAATATGACCTTATTTATATTTTTAATGACATGATGTTCTGGGGAGCAAGAAATATTGACGGGAGAGGCTTTGATACAGAGGAAAACCGGCCAACGAATCTACAGATTCCAATGATAAGAAAATAGCAATGATTGAATAACAAAGAGAGCCGGACCGGCTCTCTTTTTATGCTCTGTGATTTTTTATACTGCTTTAAATTAATTTAACAATGGATTTAATGTTTTTGAAATGAATAAATTTGCATCCGATGTTAAAGAAATTTTATAAAATCATTATTGCGCCGTATACATTGTTTTTACTTTACCTCATGTTTTTTGGAATGGGGAGGTATCAGTATGAAGATAACCAGATTACGGTGGAACCTGTTTTTTCCACGTTAGAATTTATCCACAATGCTGTTGAACTGAAATATATTGTGACTATTGTTTTAGGTAATATCGTAATGTTTGTGCCTTTTGGATTTCTTGGCTGGGCTTTCCCCCGGTTCAGGGACCTGAGAACACTTCTTTACGCATTTATTTCCTCCATTGTTATTATTGAGGCGCTTCAGTACTTTACAAGAATGGGAATATTTGAGGTAGACGATATCATTCTTAATACTTTTGGGGTGTATCTCGGATGGTTGCTTTGCCGGTTGATTGAGAAAAGATTTAGCCGTTTAGTTCTTTAGCTCTCTTTTCTGCATTTAAGATTCCGCTTTTTAAAACTTCTTTAAGATTTTGATCGTTGAAAGTTTTTAAAGCAGCTTCAGTAGTTCCGCCTTTGGAGGCTACATCTTTAATAAGTTCTTCAAGGCTCTTTTCAGAATTGTTGATCAGGTGATAAGCGCCAAGCATAGTCTGCTTTACGAAAAGTTTAGAGAGATTTTCCTCTATGCCCATTTCTATACCGGCTTTTATCATGGCATCAATAATATAGTAGAAGTAAGCAGGCCCGCTTCCTGAAAGTGCGGTGACACCATCAAGCAGATCTTCATTTTCCAGATATACGGACCTTCCGGTACTGTTCAGTAGTCTTTCAATATTAATCAACTGGCTGAAAGAAATGCCTTCTGCGGCAGTATAGCCTGTAATTCCCATTCCTAAAAGGGTAGGAGAGTTCGGCATGGCTCTTACAACAAGAGGATGATTTAATAATTTCTGAATTTTCTCAATCTTGATTCCGGCCATGATGGAAAGAACCATCTGGTTTTCTTTTAATGTAAACTGAAAATTCTGGGTAACATGCTGGAAATCCTGAGGCTTTACAGCAACAATAATAAGATCGGCATCCAGTTCTTTGGTTTCTTCAAAAGTGGAAATGGTGGATTTTGGAAACTCTTCTGCTATCCTGGAAATTTTGGACTGATTTCTTGTGATCAGGTGAAGATTTTCCGGTTTGATCAGTTCATATTTTAAAAATGATTTTGAAAAGGACAGGCCCATATTGCCGGCTCCGAGAATAGCGATTTTCATGTTATGTGCTCTTTTTTCAGCTAAAATAATGTTTTTATCTTTCCCGGATGTGATCCGGTAATTTTTATTTTTGAATATATTAAAAAAAAGTATTCCCAAATTTGTGAATAATGTAAGATTTGCTAACTTAGAGAAAAACTATTTTGATATGGTGAGGTTTGATATTTTATGGAAAAATCACCCGGGTAACGGGGTATTTCCTTGTGACAGATCGAAGCATGCTAATCAATGTGCCATTCGTATGAGCGTAGCTCTCGAAAAATCAGGGGTAGATCTGATGTCATTTGGAGGTGTGAAATGTTGGGAAAGGCATGAAGATGGCTTTAAACATATTTTGAGGGCACAGGAACTTGCCAGCTGGATTAATACACATTCTGAAATTTTTGGAAACAGGTTGCTGTTGGAACGGGAAAAATATCCAACGATGAGCCATAAAAGCTTTAGAAACGCAAAAGGAATTATCTTCATTAAAGATGGATGGGGCGCTACCGATCACATTGATGTATGGAATGGTATAGAACTGAAAGGCGGTGATGCTTACGATTATCTGTCCAGGGGTACTGAGATCTGGTTTTGGCCTTTAATTTAAAATGATCATGAAAAATATATTATTTGTAGTTTCAATTTTATTTCTCATTCTTTCATGTAAAAAAGATAAAGAGAAATTACCTCAATCAATTACTGAAAGTAATGCTGTAATAGTTACTGATACCACATTGATTGACGGGGTGTTATTAGAATTAATAGATAATAATGGAAAAGCGGAATTAAAGATTGATTCAAAACTATCCGGATCAGGAAGTATAAAAATTTCACCTCCATGCTATTTTCTCAGGTGGGAGGGAAATAAAGTTGAAAATTTTTCCTACCCTGATGCAGGAGTGGATCATACTTTGGTAATTCTGGGGAATATAGATAAAAAGTCCGGCAGGATTTGTGGGAAAGGATTGCAGGGATTATTATTTAAAAAAGACAGTATTGTTATTACTCCGAAAACATTAACCCATTCCTTCACCTGCGCAGATAGCGGAGCCGATGAGAAAATTTTTTGGGGGTTTGCCCATGATTAAAAAATATGGAGCTCGAATTCTTTCATAATTAATTATAAAATATTCACTTCCCGCTCAAGCTCAATCCCGAATTTCTCTTTAACAGAATTAATAATCTCTGTTGAAAAATCAAAAATTTCCTTTCCTGTAGCTTTTCCTGTAGCATTCACAATGACCAATGCCTGAAGTTTATGCGAAGCAACATTGCCTATTTGTTTGCCTTTCCATCCGCATTGCTCAATCAGCCATCCGGCAGGTACTTTTACTTCATTTCCGTTCGGATATCCCGGAATATTTTCAAATTTCTGTTTCAGGTCTTCAAACTGAGTTAAAGGAATGGTGGGGTTTTTAAAGAAGCTTCCTGCATTTCCTGTTTCTTTTGGATTCGGCAGTTTGCTTTGTCTGATATTGATAACAGCCTTTGAAACATCCTGGATTGTAGGTGAAGAAATCCCTAGATTTTCCAGTTCTGTTTTTATCGCTCCGTATTCCGTTTTGATGCGGTGATCTTTCTTTGTTAATTTAAAACTCACTTCCAGAATCACATATCTTCCTTTTCCTTCCTGCTTGAAAATAGAATCCCTGTAACCAAAACGGCACTGTTCAAGATTAAATGTTTTAAGTTCAAGGCTTTCAAGATCCAAGACGGTACAGCTGACAAAAATGTCTTTTATTTCAGTTCCGTAAGCTCCAATGTTCTGCATGGGTGAAGTGCCTACATTTCCGGGAATCAGGGAAAGATTTTCCAGCCCGCCATAGTTTTTTTCAAGACTGTATAACACAAATTCATGCCAGTTTTCTCCGGCCTTTGCGGTTACCAGTACTTCATTCCCGTTAAGATCTTCCTCTGAAATTCCTTTTAAGCTGAGTTTAATGGCCAGGCCATCAAAATCTTTAGTCAGCAGGATATTGCTTCCTCCGCCCAGAAGTAAAATTGGAAGCTCATGTTTTCTTGAATAGCTGATTGCGTTTTTCAATTCTTCAATACTCTGTACTTCAGCAAAGTATTTTGCATTAACGTCAACGCCGAATGTATTATAAGGTTGTAAGGAGAAATTTTCTTGCATGGTTTATCTGTATTCTTTGGGAATAATAATGCTGAGCTGTTCTTTAAACTGCTTTAGCTGTTTGTAATGCACTGTGTCTGCATAAGAATTAACGTAGATATGAGCCTTCTTCGGGGTTCTTATCTGGAAAGTCTCATCAATGCCGTCTACGGATTGTTTGCTTGGAGAGCTTTGTATTATATCAAGATCTTTTGTATTGATCGATGAGATAAGATATTCCCATGTATGTGCACTAATGGCCGAGTCCCATTCTGTGTGAATCCGGCGGGCTGTAATGCCCTGTTCTGCATGTATGGAATCTTTTGTGACTTTAATGATTTTGTAGTCTCCCTGGTCGCCACCGATATTGGATAAACTGATAAAAGTTATTTCATTCGCGTTTTTTTGACCAGAAGTTTGTTCTTTCTTTCCGTCACAGGAAAAAAATGCCGGCAGCAAAAATATTGAAAACAGGAATTTCAGGGATTTATTTTTTCTTGCCGGCATCATATATTATTTTTTTAGAGACTGAATTCTTCTCTGTATTTCTTTAATGCATCTTTAAGAATCTCAACACTTTTCTTAAGATCTTCCTCTTTCAGGACATAAGCAATTCTTACCTGTTTTTTTCCCAATTCAGGGTTGCTGTAGAATCCTCCTGCAGGAGCTACCATGATCGTTTCCTTGTTAAGGGAATATTTTTCCAAAAGCCATTGAGCGAATTTCTCAGTATCATCTACCGGAAGTTCTGCAACACAATAAAAGGCTCCTCTCGGTTTTGGACAAATTACTCCGGGAATGGCATTCAGAAGATCTACCAGTATATTTCTTCTGTGGGTATATTCTTCTCTTACCGATCTGATGTAAGCTCCATCGTTTTGATGTGCAGCCGCAGCTGCAATCTGGCCCAAAAGAACGGGGCTAAGTCTTGCCTGTGCAAAAAGCATAGCTGCATCATGGATCTTTTTAGAGCGTGTTACCATACATCCGATTCTCACTCCACACATAGAATAACGCTTGGATTCTGAATCTATGATAATACAGTTGTCGCTAAGTTCAGGAAAATCCAGCATAGATACCTGCTGCTTTCCATCATAAACATATTCCCTGTATACTTCGTCCGAGATAACAACAATATCATATTTTAAAGCAATTTCAGCAAGCTTCTGAAGCTCTTCACGGGTGTAAAGATATCCTGTAGGATTGCCCGGATTGCAGATAACGATTGCTCTTGTTTTTTCTGTGATTTTTTTCTCAAATTCTTCAACCGGAGGAAGGGCAAAACCTGTATCAATGGTAGACGGTACAGCTACCACATTAACGTTGAACGCACTGGTGAAACCATTATAGTTGGCATAGTAAGGTTCAGGAATAATTACTTCATCACCATCATCACATAAAGTGGAAATAGCAAAGTTTAAAGCTTCCGAACCTCCGTTGGTAACAATGAAATTATCAGGCGTAAGATCTGAAAAACCTAATGAATGATAATACTCAGTAAGAGCTTTTCTGTATTCTATATTACCTTCAGAAAGTGCATATTCCAATACTTTAAGGTCAATATTCTTTAAAGCATTTAAAGCTGTTTCCGGTGTTTCAATATCAGGTTGTCCGATATTAAGGTGATATACTTTTATCCCCTGCTGTTTTGCTTTTAAAGCGTAAGGAACCAGTTTTCTTACCGGTGAGGCAGGCATATGCTGTGCTCTGTTTGAAATATTTGGCATTGTTCAAAAATTTGTATGGCAAAAATAAGATTTAATTTCCCAATAATAAAATAACCTGCTGTTCATTTTAATGGCTTTTTAATTGTGTTGAAAATCAGTTTATTAAAATTAATTCTTGCTTTCTGATTATTACAGTTGCTAATTGAAATGATAGCTGTTGGAAATTGATAGCTGTCAAAATGATTGAAATTGTTAAAATAATACAATAAAATGTGAATAAAACATTTGGTCAGTAGATAATGTTTTTATATATAAATATCAATATCGTAATATTATTGATGAATATTTATTTATTGTGTAAAAATATTTGTTTTATATTGGTTGTTTTATTAAGTTTAAGCACTAATAAAAATAATTATGAAAATACATTTACCATTGGGAGTCCTGCATGCCTTGACTCTATTCGCGGCATCAGTAATACATGCCCAAAATTTTCAGACTATGCCTGTTCAGTCCGGATACACGGCTGATGTAATTGCTAATGGAATTGGTTCTTCCGCAACATCTACCACAGATGATGTAGACGGTGTATCTTTTGCTTTTGTGGCAAGGGACTTTCAGCTTACTTCCAGCAGTACTCCGCTTACTTACGGGCTTCCGGTTAACGGGATCATTAATTCAGCAGTGGCCTCTACATCAGGATTGAGTTTCAAGCTTGGTGATCTGTCCGGAAACAATTCTTTAAAGATTTCCAGCAATACAGCCGGAAGTAATAGCGGGATGCTTACGTTTACCAATCCGGTTCCTGCCTTTAAGCTGTATATGCTTTCTACCGGTGGTAGCGGTGCATGTACAGTTAATGTAACAGTTAATTTTACAGACAACACTTCCCAGGTATTTTCCGGGGTAAGTATCTCTGACTGGTATGGCGGGTCAAGCTATGCAATCCAGGGAATCGGAAGAATCAACAGGACCAATAATGTTTTGGAACCGAATTCTACAAATCCGAGATTATATCAGGCCGCACTGAGTATTGATGCAGCTAACCAGACTAAACCTATTCAAAGTGTCACCGTAACGAAAGTAAGCGGTACAGGAATAGCAAATGTTTTTGCTTTTTCAGCTGATGTTTATACGGATTGTGTAGCTCCCACACTTCAGCCTGTAGGAACTCTTACTTCAAGTTCAGCTCAGGTTTCATGGACGGTACCAGCCAGCGTTCAGGCAGTGGGTTATGATATTTATTACAGTACCAGCTCTACAGCGCCTACAGCTGCCTCAGCGCCTAATCATCCGGGAGTAACAGGAACATCATTTAACATTCCGTCTTTATCACCCAGTACAACTTATTATTATTGGGTAAGAACCAATTGCAGTACTGCGACGTCCCAAAGCGGCTGGTCGTTTTCAGGAACATTTACCACTTTGTGTGGTTCTATGGTTCCTGCATATACTAATAATTTCAGCAGCTTTCCGGGAACATGCTGGGGCAGTGGTCTTTCAGGAGGAACTCCTGCTACAGGTCCTACAGGAACAACTTCTTATTGGGCTTCAGGAGGATTTTTAGGTACAGGGTCCGGTGGATCGGCAACAATCAATCTGTATACTACAGGCAGAACAGGATGGCTTAAAACAGTGCCTTTCAATCTTTCTGCAGGAACATATAAAGTTAAATTTGATTATGGTGTGGCAGCATATCTTAGTACCAATGCCTCACCGATGGGATCAGATGATGTAGTTCAGTTTTTAGCCTCCAATGATGGCGGAACTACATGGAACGTTCTGCAAACCTGGAATCAGGCTAATGCACCTGCTAATACATCAACCCAGTACGTTTACACTTTAACAGGGTATAACAGTGCCAATACCGTATTTGCTTTTTACGCAACGGACGGAAGTGTAAATGACGATCCTGATTATAACTTCTATGTTGATAACTTTACAGTTGAAAGCGCGCAGCTGAGTACATCAGAAGTAAAAGAAAGTATGAAGAAAGTATCAGTTCATCCCAATCCGTTCAAAGATATTCTTTATATTTCAGATACCAGAGAAGTGAAATCCGTATCGGTAGGGGATGCTTCAGGCAGAACTGTAAAAACATTTACAGGAGCTGCAAAAGAACTTGATTTAAGCATGCTGAATACAGGGATGTATTTTGTAACCGTCTATTTTAAGGACGGCTCGCAATCTACTGTGAAAGCAATCAAAAAGTAAATTTTTTTAATGTCAATAAAGCTGAGCGGCAGTATGTCATGTACTGCTGCTTTTTTATTTGAAATTTTGAACAACGATATCCATAAATTTTGTTATTTTGGAGGAAATTAAAACTCACTGAACATGCAAATTCCAGCAGACTCCGTAAATGATTATATTTCAAAAATTCCTGAAGAAAGACAGGAAGTATTCAGAAAACTGTTTGATACTATAAGTGACAGCCTTCCAAAAGGTTTCGAGGAAGGAGTCAGTTATGGAATGGTTGGCTGGCAGGTTCCTCTTGAAACATACCCGGCAGGTTATCATTGTACTCCGGGTTCTCCGTTGCCATTCATGGGGCTGGCTTCACAGAAAAATTTTATTGCATTCTATCATATGGGAATCTATGCGGACCCTCAATTGCTGGACTGGTTCGTAGCTGAATATCCAAAGCATTCAAAAAGAAAGCTGGATATGGGGAAATCCTGTGTACGTTTCAAGAAAATGGATGATATTCCCTTTGAGCTTATTGCTGAGGTCAGCAAAAAAATGACAGTCGAAAACTGGATTAATATCTATGAAACTCAGTTTAAGAGATCAAAAGAACCAGCATCGAAAGGAAAATAGGTTATCTTATAATGAATTGTAAACCAAGGCGCCCAATGAAAGAAATGTTATGATTAAATGCAAAGAAGACCTGCTTCAAAAAAATTCTAAAACCTTACTTTATACTGTTTTCTGTGTTGTAATTGTATTGCTGCAGTATTGCTCTTCTCAGGCTGTGTCCGGGAAACTGAAGAATGGAGATCTGCTTTTTGTTACTGCGAAAGAAACCGGGCTTTCAGGAGCAATCAATAACGTAACCCAAAAACAGAAAGAAGCATCATTTGATCATATAGGAATTGTAGAAAAGGAAAGTAATCATTGGTATGTGCTGCATGCAGCTCCAAAAGGAGGCTCCCAAAAACAGGATTTAAAAGCTTTCCTTAAAGATCAGGCTGATGACGGCCAGAAAGTAATAATTTACCGCCTGAAACAGGAGTATCAGGAATCTATTTCTTCTGCTCTTAAAAAAGCTGAATCCATGCTGGGGAAGCCTTATAACTTCAATTACATCTTGGATGAAAATTCTTATTACTGCTCAGATTATATTGAAAGAGCATTCAGGGAAGATCATATATTCAAACTGGAGCCCATGACTTTCATAGATCCTAAAACCGGTAAAACCAATGAATTCTGGACCGAGTTTTATAAAAAGAAAAACCTTAAAGTTCCGGAAGGAGAACCTGGATGCAATCCTAACGGACTGGCTGCTTCGGAAAAACTGGAAAAAATAGGAGAGTTGTAAATAGACTTTTGAATAAATATTACCTCTGAAGATGTTGGGTCTTTAGAGGTTTTTTTGTTAAATAAATAAGATAATTTAAAGGCAAAGGTTTATTATCAATGTAAATAGTTTAAGAGAGCAAAGGAAAAATCAACTCCGTTGATTTGATGAAGGATCTTTATTATTGTAAAAAAATCTGCTTTATCTGCTCAATCGGCGAGAGATAAAAAACAAAATCCAATATTCATATTTTATTGCCTAATGAAGAAAAATTTTAAAATATTAGTCTACTAATTTGGTGGACTAATAATTTTTTATATTTTTGTCAAAGATTTAACGCAAGAAAGCAACCATGATCTAGAAAATGTTTAACCAAAAAATTATTTAGTGATGATTACACCTAATCCTACACTGCAGGTAATTCATAATAAAATAGGCCTGCCTAAAAAAGAACTGATACTGGAAATAGAATTAAACGGCAAAATGAAATTTGAGCATTTAATGAATACCATCTATAATCAGTTCGGGATCTGCCACAGGGTATTGTCAGCTAATGTAGAATATGTCAATGGATATAGTTTTGGTTCAGTGCAGTTATATATTAATGTGAATTCAGATGATTACCAGCAGCTGGAATTTTATCTGAATAAAAATAAACTTTTAAATACCATGGTGGAATATAACTGCCGGAAGTATTTTTAGGGGAGATTCATATAGTTTTAATTACAAGAAAGTATCCGGTTTTTTATCGGGTACTTTTTTTATTATAATTAAGGATGGGGTATTTAAAAAAAATCGATCAAGGCTTTAAAAATCAGAATGATTGATCTTAAATGTACCTTACCTTACATCCCAGCTAATGTGCTAAACAGACTAAAAAATAATTAATTCCCTTTCTGATCCAAAAAAACATTACTTTTAAAGAATAAAACATAAAAATTATGACCATAATCATTATTATTGCTTTAATAGCAATCTGCCTTATTTATGCAGTATCCATCTACAACCGCCTGGTAAAACTGAAAAATTTGGTTCAGGAAGCCTGGAGCAGTATTGATGTCATGCTTAAAAAGCGTCACGACCTTATCCCTAATCTTGTGGAAACTGTAAAAGGGTATGCCACTCATGAGCGTGAAACCCTTGACAGTGTGATAAGAGCCAGAACCCAGGCTGTAGGCGCAGATTCTGTTCAGGCTAAAGAAGCAGCAGAGAAAAACCTGAATCAGGCAATGATGAATTTATTTGCCGTAGCAGAACAATATCCGGATCTGAAAGCTAATGCCAATTTCCAGCAGCTGCAGGGTGAACTTACTTCTATAGAAAATGATGTTGAGAAATCCAGAAGATATTACAACGGAACTGTCCGTGAAAATAATACATTAATAGAGTCTTTCCCAAGTAATATGATTGCCAATATGTACAAGTTTGAAAAATCGCCATTCTTTGAACTGGAAAATATTGCAGAAAGAGAAGTTCCAACCGTAAAATTTTAAGAAATGAAAAAGTTGCTGCAGATCTTCCTGCTTCAGTTTTTTTGTATAGTCTTTGCCCAGAATGATTTGGAGCGAACTGATCAGTCCACTATTACCGGTCCGGAAAAGATCATTTCTTTCCATTCCGATATTGATGTGGATGAAAATTCGGGAATTACCGTTACTGAAAATATTAAGGTATACAGTCTCGGAAATAATATCAAAAGAGGAATTTTCCGGGCGTTGCCTTTATCCAGGAACCTGAATAATAAAACGCAGAAAGTAAGGTACAATATTATTTCAGTGAAAAAAAACGGGGAAAATGAAGACTATCATGAGGAAACAGGAGACGGTTATCTGAAAATATATGCTGGGAATAAAGATGTTATCCTCGATCCCGGAACTTACGACTATGAAATAAAATATAAAACGGGAAACCAGATTGGTTTTTTTGATCAATACGATGAGTTTTACTGGAATGTAAATGGCACGTATTGGGATTTTGATGCAGATACTATTTCCGCCAGAGTAAACCTTCCTGCCGGAGCCGGGATCATTCAAAACTCCTGTTATACGGGAGCTTATGGCAGTAACAGCCAGAACTGTATTTCCAAAATACTTTCGGATAATTCCATAGAATGGGGCGCTTCAGGGCTTAAGGCTAATGAAGGGCTTACTATTGCGGTAGGTTTTAAGAAAGGAATAATGATTCCACCGCCGCCACCTACTTTTCTTGAAAAGTACGGGATTTTAATTGTTGGCTGCATTGTCTTTCTGGGATTACTCCTGTATCTTTATTCAACATGGATGAAATATGGAATAGACCCCGAATCACCTACAGTTTATCCCCAATTTAATGTTCCTGAGAACCTTTCGCCGGCCTCTCTGGGATATATCAATTCCGAAAGTTTTAAAAATAAATATCTCACGGCAGCCATTGTCAGCCTTGCCGTAAAAGGATATGTAAAGATCATAGAAGGTGAAGATTCAGGTGTACTGGGATTTTTTAATACCAAAACCTTTACATTGAAAAAGCTGAAACCGGCAGACGAGAGCCTTCCAAAAGAGGAAATTAACCTGTTGAACAGCCTTTTTTCAGAATATGGAGATTCTGTAAAATTTGATGGAAAATACAATTCGAAGATTGAAACGGCTGTTCAGAATTTTAAAGGAACACTGAGCTTTCTGCATGATAATTTTTTAAATGAAGGAAACAATACAACGAAATTGGTGCTTCCCTGGCTGATAATCACCATTGTGTATGGTCTTGGGTTATTTATCAGCTATACTTTACTGCCGGAATTTGAAAGGGTTTTTGCAGGGGCAGCTTTGTATTTTATTCTTTTTATCGCATTGGTTGTAATAACCTTTTTAATGAAAAATGCTTCATGGAAATTTTTGATTCCCCTTCCTTTTGTTGTAATTCTGGGAGTTGGAGGAATCATTTCTGCGGGAGGTGGCGGTGCTGAAAATATGAATTTCAATGCCTGCTATATTTTTTATGTGCTGGCATTTTCGGTCATGGTGGTATACCAATATTTAATCAGGCAGCCATCGAAAGAAAAACTGAGGAAAAAGTCTTTGATAGACGGGTTTAAAATGTATATGGGAGCGGCAGAAAACGAACAGCTGAAATTTCACAATCCACCCCAAATGACTCCACAGGTTTTTGAAACCCTTCTTCCTTTTGCTATGGTAATGGGTGTAGATAAGATCTGGGGACAGAAATTTGATGATTTGCTGAAAAATACAGCCGCAGAATATCATAATACCTGGTACTACGGTGGTGTAATGAATCACTATGCTTTTGCCAATACGTTGAACTCAAGCCTTACGCAATCCATACAGTCTGCATCTACCAAACCATCCAGTTCAAGCAGTGGATCTGGTGGTGGTGGGTTCTCTGGCGGAGGCGGTGGAGGTGGTGGTGGAGGCGGCTGGTAGCTTCCAAATAAACCGGAAGTTATCATACAATTACCAGAAAAGTACAGAAAATGATCTGATAATTTTCATCATCTTATAAAATACAAATCCCGGAATAATTGTTCCGGGATTTGTATAATATGCACCTTATGTTTTACTTAACCTTTCTTGAAAACATAAGCTGTTTCAATTTATTGCATTTATTTTTTTAACAATTTTTCTATGAGCTTACTTTGTAATTCTATAAGCTTGGCTATCTGTTCCTGATTTTTTAGTATGCTTTCAGTAATTTCAGAAGACTGAATATTAAATATTGGGTTATATTGGTTCACGGCAGCAACAGCATGATCACTGAACTCATTATTTGTCATAATATTGTTTGAAGAATCACTTAACAGATCATTAATATCTACTTCTAGTTCTTTCGCAATTTTACTTAATAATACAGAATTAGGAATATTTTTATCAGATTATATATTGGAAGTAGTAGTCTGTGTGGTATCCAGGCGTACTGCAAGATCTTCCTGAGACCAGTTTTTAGCTTCCCTGTATTGCCTTCCCTTAGTGCTTATACTTATAATGTTGGCAGAAAATTTATTTTAGCTTTGCCTCATATCACTTCATAGTGATATGGTGATTTTTTTATATATTTAACCACTTAAAAACACAAACAATCTATGAGAAAAAAATTATTTCTCCGGCTGGTCTTTCTAACAGCCGTGGCCTTTTCTCTGCATTCCTGTAGAACGGAAGACGAATATCTTTCTGTAAAAGAGACGTCTTATTCTTCAGATAAGTTCCAGGTATTTACTCCGCTTAGCAAGGAGCCTGTAAATTATGCATCAGGATTCAGGAAACTGCTGGAAAAGTATGACAGTATTAATGGTACCGGGCACAGCCGTTCAGGGTTCCTCATGCAAAAAGGTATATCCAATGGCAGCTATGTAGAGTTTAGCATCCACTCCCAGGATATTATTCTTGAAAACGGTGACCGCTGGATTATTTATCCTCGTATAAGCAATTCTTCTGTATCGGGATTAACAGTAGCTGTCCTCAACAAGAAAGAAACATTTGTAGAATACCTGGATCTGAACCCTGCTTCTGAATATTACGTAAAAATAATAGATCTTTTCCGGCTACAGTATCAGAAGAGTGTGCGTAAAGCCCAATCTGCCAATAAAGGAGGAAATGATTGCGGATGGGATGTGTCTAATCCCTGTGATATAGAAGATATTATTATTACAGTTCCTCAACCGGGAGGAAATGGCGGTGGCCCGGGAGGCTGGGGCGGAGGTAATACTTCCGGCGCCTGCTCTCAGTTTCAAAACTGTATAGATCCTAATCCGGCAGGAGGAGGAAATGGACAGGGGCCCTATGTGAATAACAACCCCTGTGCGAAAACAAAAGCAATAGCAAATAATCCTGAAAGACAGACGGGCATTAATGAACTGCGTGACAAATCTAAACTGGGTGGCGAAAAAGGATTTATGACCAAACCCGATGGTACACCGGGACCTATTATGAATGGAGGCGATCATGAAGTACAGTTTGGTGATGTTTCTGGGTATCAGGGATATACCCACAACCATACACCCACTGGGGTTAAAATGTTTTCTAATGAAGATATTCATAAACTGTTTGCATTTATTATCAAGCAGCCTGCAGGTGCTCCCATAGATGATGCCTTTGGGGAGATGATAGGCTCACAGGTTTGCCCTAACTGCCCAGAAGGATATGAGTATTATTATTACATCATTAGGTTTACAGGCCTTCTTTATGAAGCTGTTAATATTTATCAGACGGCCTATGATTTTGATGCTTTAGGAAGTAGCTATGAAAAATTTGAAAGAGAACTTAGGAATAAATCTGGTTACTCTTCTCAAAATGGTAATTTTATGAGTACAAAAGGGCTGGAAGAAGTTTTTTTCAATGCATTGGATAATATGGGAATTGATAAAAGTAAAATGCTATTGCAAAAAGTAAATCAAAATGGTAATGTAACCAATGTAATACTTGATGCAAATGGGAAACCTCAGGATATACCATGTCCCTAATTAATATAAATAGATAACAATTATGAAAAAAATATTATCATTATTTGCTTTATGTATGACATTATTAGCATGTAAGGCGCAACAAATCTATCCCTTAAATACATTTTACAAGAATGCACCTAACTATTCTTACATGAAAGATCTAAATAATTATCTTTCTCCTTATATTGGTACTTATAAAAATACCTATCAGGGAAATGAGATTACTCTTTATATAACAAAAGAAGATAAAATGCTAATCGATACTAGGCTTCAAGGAAGGATTTATTATCAGGATGTACTTCATGTAAAGTATACTGTGAAGAATGCATCAACTGGGGCTATACTTCAAGATAACCAAAATTCTATTGACCCTAAAAGAAATAATATAGTAAGTATGGGTACCAATGATTTGGATAATAATAGTGTTGATTTATATTATAGCGGGACCAATTGTCGTGTAGGCTGGGGAAGAATAACCTTACTAAAAATCAATAATACTCAAATTAGTTGGTCATATTATCCCAATGATATGATTTTCACCCAAGGAGACTGCCCTGGAAATCCTGATATAAAAATTTATCTTCCAGAAGCGGAGAATCTTGTTTTTATTAAGCAGTAATGAAAAGTTTGATAATATGTTCTAGCCTTTTTGCTGTGTTTTCATATAGAAAACAGCAAGTTTATTCTTTAAAACTTACAATATATACCGTCTTTTGCTTTATTCTATTAATTTCTTGTGTTTCACAAAAAAACGCAGAAGAATATATTCAGTTTAAACATGAAAATATTATGGTTATAAGAGGAGATAAACTTATAATCACTTTAATTCCTAAAATAAGTAAAAGAAAAAAATCAGTGGTTGTAAAAACTTTAAAAAATAATGAATCATATGATAATAGAAGAATAACTTATAATGAGTATAAGAAAATCTACGAATTGGTGGTAAAAACTAGTCAAAAAGATATAGAGCTGCCTCAAAATCCCAACAAATTAGTTTCTATTGTAGATGGAGGAAGTAATTCGATTACCCTCAAAAAAGGCTCAATCGAAAAAAAATTAAATACACAAGGAATCTCTAAAGAATATCATGGAAGTTTTTTTGAAGCAGTTGAACTTATCCTAAGATCAGCAAAACTTACGGACAATGACATTAATTAATGTGAATAAGAATAAAAATAGGCTGTCTAACAAGACAGCCTATTTTATTACAATAAATATATTTTAAATCCTTTCAATATCCGCCCCAATGGCTTTTAGTCTTCCATCGATATTTTCATACCCTCTGTCAATCTGTTCAATATTGTGGATAATAGATTTTCCTTCTGCAGAAAGTGCTGCGATAAGAAGTGCGTTTCCGGCTCTGATATCCGGGGAAACCATTGTAGTGCCTCTCAAAGGAGTTTCCTGGTTTAATCCGATTACCGTAGCTCTGTGCGGATCGCATAAAATAATCTGTGCACCCATGTCGATCAGTTTATCCACGAAGAATAATCTGGATTCGAACATTTTCTGGTGAACCAGAAGGCTTCCTTTTGCCTGGGTTGCCACCACTAAAATAATGGATAAAAGATCCGGTGTAAATCCTGGCCACGGGGCATCCGAAATCGTAAGAATAGATCCGTCAATAAACTTCTGGATTCTGTAGTTTTCCTGGGCAGGAATAAAAATATCGTCATTACTCTGTTCAAGCTGGATTCCTAATTTTCTGAATGTGTTTGGAATAACACCAAGCTGGTTCCAGTTTACATTTTTAATGGTAATTTCAGATTTGGTCATGGCAGCAAGTCCTATCCATGATCCGATCTCTACCATGTCCGGAAGCATAGTGTGTTCCGTACCGCGAAGATGCTCCACCCCTTCAATGGTAAGAAGATTGGAGCCTATTCCTGATATGTTGGCACCCATTCTGTTCAGCATTTTACATAATTGCTGAAGATAAGGCTCGCAGGCTGCATTGTAAATTCTTGTTTTTCCTTTGGCAAGGGCTGCAGCCATTACAATATTGGCAGTTCCGGTTACAGAAGCCTCTTCCAGAAGAATAAACTTTCCTCTTAGCTCTTTAGCCTTTAATGAATAAAAATATTCATCTTCATCATAATTGAATTCAGCGCCAAGCTCTACAAGGCCCTGGAAATGAGTGTCCAGTCTTCTTCTTCCGATCTTGTCCCCTCCCGGAGTCGGCATATAAGCTTCGCCATAACGGGCAAGCATAGGGCCCATCAGCATAATGGAGCCTCTCAGTTTAGCGCCATCTTTCTTAAATTCATCAGATTTAATATAATCAAAGTTGACTTTATCCGCTTTAAACGTGAAATCTCCCTGGCCGTTTTTAGTAACCTTAACCCCAAAATCACCAAGAATTTCAATCAGTCTGTTTACATCGTGGATATCCGGAATATTTTTAATTCTTACCTCCTCATCCGTTAGCAGAACAGCACATAAAATCTGTAAAGCTTCGTTCTTTGCCCCTTGTGGAGTGATTTCACCATGCAGTCTTTTTCCTCCTCTTATTTGAAATGTTCCACTCATTACTTTCTGTTTTTATGATTGTTGTTATGTCTTCTTTTGTTGGTCTGGTTCTTATTGTTGTTGTTATTATTGCCGCTGTTTCTGCTGCTGTTATTGTTGTTTCTGTTATTATTGTTATTGCTGGTGTAGTAAATCTTACTTTTTTCAAGAGACTCTATTCCGGTAAGGTCCAGCCTGTTTTCAGAAAGCTCTTTCAGGTGGCGGAAAATAACATCGTCTGTTACATGTTCCTTATTATATACATTGTAAGACTTTTTCATGTTATTGGCAATAACTTCTATCAGGGCTTCCTTTTCATCACCCGGTTCCAGTTCTATAGCCTTTTCTATCAGTTGAAGAATACTTTTTCCGTAAAATTTAAAATCTCCCTGAAGTTTAGGATATTCCATTTTTTTTGGTTTTTCTGCCAGCTGTTCCCTGGTAGGAAAAGGGTATGGTGATTCTACATCAAGATCATATTCTGCTAAAATGAAAAGATGATCCCAAAGTTTATGCTTATAATTTTCTTCGTCACGGAGCTGAGGGTTTCTCTGACCCATAAAATCAATAATGGCCATAGCCATTTCACTCCTTTCCTCTTTGGTAGGGAGCTCTTTGCAACGTTCAACCAGCTGCTGTATGATTCTGCCATATTCCGGCATATGAAGCTGAGTTTTTTGGGTGTTATATTCCATAGTATGCAAATATATGGATTAAAAGAAAAATTGCTTTCAAAATATTGAAAGTTTATGTTTTTTTAATGAAAATTTTATACAGCTATTGATTAAGATCTTTTGGTTAAAATGAAAATATTTCACATTTTGTAGACTTTGTTTCAATAAAATTGTATTTTAGTTGTTAGATTAATAATTAAAATAAAGTATGAAAAAAACACATTTCTTAGTTTCGATGCTGGCTTTAGCATTGTTTAGTTCCTGCCAGAACGGCGATGAGAATGACAATGAAAGTCGCGGGTCACAGGAAGTTCATTCCAAAACCGTAAACGTTACGAATCATGACGGACGTCCTTTCAGTACCGGAAGCGGATCCATAAACGGAAAATTTGTATCAGGACCCGGAGGCGGAGTTTTAATGCAGGGCTTCTATTGGGATGTTCCGGATGGCGGTAACTGGTGGAATACAGTAAAAGGTAAGCTTACAGACTGGTCAAACGCAGGAATCAGTGCAGTATGGCTTCCACCTGCATCAAAGGCTCAAAATGGAGCTTACTCTATGGGGTACGATCCTACAGACTATTATGATTTCGGAAACTTTAACCAGAACGGAAGTGTAGAAACCCGTTTTGGATCCCGTACAGAACTGGAAGCCCTGATTACAAAAGCCCATGCTGAAAATATGCAGGTTTATGCAGACATTGTTATCAACCACAACAGTGGGGGGCAGTCTCAGGCTAATCCTTTTACAGGAACAAGCACATGGACGGACTTTTCAGGAGTTGCTTCCGGAAAATTCCAGCGAAGTTATAATGATTTTTACAAAAATTCTTACGGAAATAATGACGAAGGAGCTTTCGGAGGTTTTCCGGACCTGTGCCATGCTAATCCCTATGTACAGGATTGGTTGTGGGGAAGAGACGACTCTGTTGGGAAATATTACAAAAATGTTATGAAATTTGACGGCTGGAGATTCGATTATGTTAAAGGCTTCGGACCGTGGGTTGTCAATAACTGGAATTCCAACGTAGGTGGATTTTCTGTAGGTGAACTATGGGATTCCAATGTAAATACCCTGGAATGGTGGGCTAATAACGCCAATAGTTCCGTATTCGATTTTGCTGCATATTATAAGATGGATGAAGCTTTTGACAACGGAAATTTAAATGTTCTGAATGATGATATGATGTGGAAGAGAAATCCTTATAAAGCAGTAACATTTGTTGCCAATCATGATACCGATATCATTAACAATAAAATGCCGGCTTATGCCTATATTCTTACCCATGAAGGTTATCCTACCATTTTTTACCGTGATTATGAAGAATGGTTAAACAAAGAAAGGCTGAACAACCTGATCTGGATTCATAACAATAAAGCCACAGGAACCACTTCCATCCTGTATACAGATAATGATGAATACATTGCAAGACGTAACGGCTATAACGGAAATCCCGGATTGGTTGTCTACATCAACAATTCATCGAGTTGGCAGGAAAGATGGATAGAAACCAACTGGAGCAGCCAGCAGATTAAAGATTTTACAGGAAATTCAAGCTGGTACCCAACAACACAGGGGGATAAATGGGTGAAGATCCAGGCACCGCCAAACAGCTATTCAATATGGTCACTGAACCAATAGAATGTATAAAAGCAAGGATGATTCATCCTTGCTTTCTTATTTACTTAAACTTTCTCAAAGCTTACACTTCAATAAATTTTTTCTTCTGATCTCTGTCCGGAAGAAAACACTTCTGATTGGCAAGTTTCATTCTGTTTCTTGAGACCATATCATATACCTGGTCACTTAAAACCGGAGGGAATATTTTTCCTGCAACCGATAATTTGTAAATTCCGCCTAATATATTGGCAATTTGCAGTACAGCCCGTGATTTAGTGAAATAGTATTTTCCGGGCTTCCACAGGTAAAGGGTATTGAATACTTTGGTTTCCAGGCCTCTTTCAGATAAAAATTTTTGCCCGAAGCCGGATTGTAAAGAAGCAAACATGAATCTGTCGTTTTTATCACGTTCAAGAATCCACTGCACCCAGAAATTACAGACGCCGCATTCACCGTCAAAAAATACAATATGTTTATCTTTCCAGTTCTCCTTCATAATTTAGGTTTTTAAAATGTCATTTTCCTCTCGGTCTCTTCTTTTACTTTTTTGAAATACTCTACAAGCTCTTTACGCTGTTCTGCAGTAAGTTTGGCATCCTGATGCCCCACATAATAAGATTCCAGAGGCATTTCCTCTTTCTCTGTCATTTCTATGCATTCTTCCAGTTTATGCGCCTGTCTTTTGGGATCATACATGGCAAAGGTAGAAAAATTAAGATGTTTTCTGCCTTCATCTATATGATTTTTAACAAACCATGAAGCCGGAGAAATACTTGCATACCATGGATATTTAGTCTCATTGGAATGGCAGTCATAACACGATGTGCTTATGATCTTTGCAACAGGTTCCGGTGTATTCTTAATCCTTAGAAAATCCATGCCGGGAGTAGGAGGAGGATTGGTTTTTTCAATGGGAAAAAACTGTATAATAACAAATGCAACAAGGAGAACAACAAGAACTTTTTTCATATCAATTTTATCTTAAAATATAAAAATAATCAAATTTTATTAAATCGGAATGAGCTGGTTATCAAAATGAAAATGTTTATTTGAATCATTCTAAATATGATAAGTTGCTCTTGTTTTTTATGCATCTGTTCCTGGATTTTTATTAACTTAATTGCATTATTGTACCTTTTGATAGTATGCTTTCAAACAATTTGTAAAATTGAATTTATTATAGTTTTTAACTATCGCTTAAATAATTATTAATAGATTGTATTTATAAAATAGCCTTTGTAAGTTTGTGATATCTTAAAAAAGAAACTGTATTGATCAACATAAAAAATTAAATTACAATGGAAAAAGATTTAAATGACATCAGTAAGTGTCCGTTTCACAATGGAACAATGAAAAAAGAAGCCGTAGCAGGCGGAGGAACCAAGAACCTTGATTGGTGGCCGGATCAGCTGCGGGTGGATATTCTTCGTCAGCATTCATCACTTTCAGATCCTATGGATAAGGATTTTGACTATGCTGAAGCATTTAAAAGCCTTGATCTTGAAGCCGTAAAAAGAGACCTTCATGCATTAATGACAGATTCTCAGGACTGGTGGCCGGCTGATTTTGGTCACTATGGTCCCCTGTTTATCCGTATGGCATGGCACAGTGCCGGGACATACCGTGTTGGTGATGGCAGAGGAGGAGCCGGAGCCGGACAGCAGCGTTTTGCCCCTCTAAACAGCTGGCCGGATAATGTAAGTCTGGACAAAGCAAGAAGATTATTATGGCCAATCAAACAGAAATACGGAAAAAAAATCTCATGGGCAGACCTTTTGATCCTTACCGGAAACATTGCTTTAGAATCCATGGGCTTTAAAACATTCGGATTTGCGGGAGGCCGTGAAGATGTTTGGGAACCGGATATGGATGTATATTGGGGAACAGAAAAAACATGGCTGGGCGGTGATTTGCGTTATGCTCACGGTTCAGAAGGAGTAGCAGAAAAACACGGAGTACTTCCAACTGACGATGATGCAGATGGAGATATCCATTCCAGAAACCTTGAAAAACCTCTTGCTGCCGTACAGATGGGGCTTATCTATGTAAATCCCGAAGGTCCGGACGGAAATCCCGATCCCCTTGCAGCTGCTAAAGATATCCGCGATACTTTCGGGCGTATGGCGATGAACGATGAAGAAACAGTTGCTTTAATTGCCGGTGGTCATACTTTCGGAAAAACACATGGCGCCGGTCCGGCAGATAATGTAGGAAAAGAGCCCGAAGCTGCCGGAATTGAACTTCAGGGATTCGGATGGAGCAGTACCTATAAATCAGGAAAAGGAACAGATGCTATTTCCAGTGGACTGGAAGTAACCTGGACCGAAACACCAACTGAGTGGAGCAATTATTTCTTCAAAAATTTATTTGAAAATGAATGGGAACTGACCAAAAGTCCTGCCGGAGCCCATCAATGGATTGCCAAAAACGGAGCTGAAATCATTCCTGATGCATTTGATTCCAATAAAAAACACAGACCTACCATGCTTACAACGGATCTTTCATTAAGATTTGATCCTGTGTATGAAAAAATATCAAGACATTTCTATGAAAATCCGGATGCATTCGCAGATGCTTTCTCCAGGGCATGGTTTAAGCTAACCCACAGAGATATGGGGCCTAAAGCAAGATATCTGGGACCTGATGTACCCCAGGAAGAGCTGATCTGGCAGGATCCTGTTCCGGAAGTGAATCATGAACTGGTAAACGATGCAGATGCTGATTCTCTAAAAGAGAAAATTTTAAATTCGGGATTAAGTGTCTCTGAGTTGGTTTCTACTGCATGGGCTTCTGCTTCTACATTCAGAGGAAGTGACAAACGTGGCGGTGCAAACGGTGCAAGAATCAGGCTCGCTCCTCAAAAAGACTGGGAGGTAAACAATCCTGCCCAGCTTCAGAAAGTCTTGGGAATTTTAGAAGATATTCAAAAAGAATTCAATGGAGCTCAGGTTAATGGTAAAAGAATTTCATTGGCAGATTTAATTGTTCTTGCCGGAAATGCAGGAGTTGAAAAAGCCGCGAAAGATTCAGGGAATTATATTAAAGTTCCGTTTGCGCCGGGAAGAACGGATGCTTCACAGGAACAGACAGATGTTGAGTCTATGGGCTATCTGGAACCTGCAGCGGACGGCTTCCGCAATTACCTGAAAAGAAAGTTCAGCGTATCTACAGAATCTCTTTTAATTGATAAAGCACAGCTTTTAACCCTTACCGCTCCGGAACTTGCCGTACTTATAGGAGGAATGCGCGCATTGGATACGAATTTTGACGGATCAAAGAATGGCATATTCACCAATCGTCCGGGAGTACTTACCAATGATTTCTTTGTAAACCTTCTGGATATGGGAACACAATGGAAGGCTATTTCTGAAGATAATGAATTGTATATGGGAACTGACAGGGCAACCGGGCAGCCAAAATGGACAGCAAGCCGTGCAGATCTTGTATTCGGATCAAATTCTGAGTTGAGAGCAATTGCAGAAGTATATGCAAGCTCTGATGCCCAGGAAAAATTTGTAAATGATTTTGTGTCAGCCTGGGTGAAAGTAATGAATTCCGACAGATTTGATTTGAAATAATAATCAACTTAACATAATATTATGAAGGTGGCTGTAAAAGTCGCCTTTTTTTATTATATCAATTAATATTTATTATGAAAGTGATTGAATTTTAAAATAAAACATATATTTGTTGAGAAATAAAAAAACAAATACATGACGAAAAAATTATTTCCTGCCCTGTTATTGGTAGGCTCATTTACTTTTGCTCAGGTTGGGCTTAATACAGACACTCCACATGCTACTTTCGATGTAGTAGGAAATCCTGATGATACTTCAAAATTTGACGGAATTATTGCACCAAGAATTACAGGAGAACAGCTGAATGCAAAAGTTTACACCACCTCACAAACGGGAGCGTTGGTCTATGTAACTGCTACCGGGACTTTAGGAACACAAACAGCTGATGTAAATTCAGTGGGGTACTATTACTTTAATGGAGACTTGAATAAATGGGTAAAATTAAATACAGGAACTGTAGCTTCACCGTGGAATATACAAAATACTGCAAACCCTGCAACCGCTAATACCCAGAATATCTATCAAAACGGTAAAGTAGGGATCGGTTTCACCAATGCAGATACTGTATCTGACAGACAATTTGAAGTGAAAGGCGATATGAAAGCCCAATATGGAAGCGCAGGTAATTACTTTGGAGTAGATACCAATCTTTTTGGGATAGGCAGCGGAATTTATTACTCCGATAATAGTGATCTGTCGGCAGCCACAAATACAAGTGTAGTTGTAGCGAGATCGGGAATAAGCAGCTTACAGTCAAATTATGGAATAGGAGGAGGAAGTGTTGCCACTTTTTCGCAGCCTTCCGGAGGATCTTTTGCTCTAATTGCCAATAATCAGGATCAAAGTGTAAATGCTTCTATTTGGGGAATAAGTAATGGAACTGTTAATAATCTTACCCTGAGCCACAATGCGGGATCAACGGAATCAACAGATGTTGCTCTTGAGAAGAGTAAAGGAGTTACTTTTTCCTACAAAGATACATCCGGTAATCCTCAGGGAGCATATACTTTTCCAAGAACAAGCGGCCAGGCCAGCCAGGTTTTGACAACAGACGGAGCCGGCACATTATCCTGGAAAAATAGCTCATCTTTAAACGCAAAAATAACAGCTTTGTCCTCGGGAGCTATTGCTGGTGATGATTATACGATTCTTGTAACCGGAAATATTTCACTTCCGGCCGCAAGTACTGCCAATCAGGGAAAAATCTATAATCTGGTTAATGATACTGCCGGAGTTGTTACCATTTCCGGAACATTTAGAATTAACGGAGGTAATTTTACCAATTATGATTTAAATAACAGTAATTTGGGAAGAGCAATCGTTGTACAAAGTACAGGTTCAGCCTGGGTAATCATTTCAAGATATTAAATATTTGATTTAAGGTTTTAAAATAATTCAACAGCCATTCTAAAAAAGGATGGCTGTTTTTTTGTCCTGAAATTAAGAAATGAGATAATAATGAAAGCTAAATAATGACTGCTTAACTCTAATGTTTTTTGATCCTTTCAATATATAATTTCTTAAAAATCTGTTTCTGTTTTCATAAACAATCAGTCAGATTCGGAATGCTTTTTTATAGTTTTTCCCTGGCTAACTGTTATTTTTAGCATAATTGTATCGTCAGTTTTTGCAGAATTTTAGATGTTTATCAGAATCAAAAGAGGAAATAAAAGAAATAAGAGGATCACAAATTTTATTTATTTACTTCATTTGAATCATTTATGTTTTTGATAATCATACATTTACATTGTTGAGTGAAATTGAGGGGTATTCTAAGTGTGATTAAGGGGGTATCTCTTTCTCATGTATTGTTCATGTTGGGTTAATATTGCAAACGTTTTGATGAAAAAAATATCAGTAAATGTGAATGCGTTACATCGATTTTTTTACTAATCAAATACTCCCCTAACTGACACTCAAATTAAAACACACAATGAAAAAAACTAGACTTTACATTTCTCCAAAAGATACACTCCTCTAAAAGTATCATGTCCATTTATAATGGACGATTAAATTTTTAAAATTCCTGCAGCGTATTTACTTGAATACGTCTTCACTCGATTTTTCAGTTTACAAAATTTCTGAATGCTGTAATAGATTCGGAATGATAAGGCTATGAATTATAATTACTAAAATATAACAATGATGAAAAAACAACTCATTACACTTTTATCCTTTGTAAGTATTGCCACGTTTGGCCAAGTCGGGATTAATACTCCTAATCCCAATCTTAAAACCGGATTGCATATTTCTGAACGTATTGATCAGAATAGTGCTAATCCAGATAAGCTTAATGGTTTACTCATCCAAAGGTATACAACTTCGGAAAGAAATAATATCAATCCCGGATCAAAAGAGAACGGTCTTACTGTTTACAACAAAGAAACAAACTGTTACAATGTATGGAACTGGAACGGAGTTTCCTCTACAGGTGCATGGGCACAGTTCTGTGGTGAAAAACAGGGAGTTGCAGATTTTTCCGATTGTAGTTCTATAAAAGTAATCGGTAAATATGTAACAGACAAGCCGCTCAGCGCACAGTCTGTACGTATCGATGTGCCGGTAAAGGTTACCCAATTGGGAGCTTATTCCTATACTACAAATACAGTAAATGGTGTTACTTTTACCGCTCAGGGAACTTTTGTGAATCTGGGGCCTCAAACGGTAAGTCTTTATCCAACGGCTATTAGTGGAACTCCTTCAGCAGGTACCTATAATTACTCTGTAACAGTAAGCCCTACAGCAGCAAGTTCTTCCGGAATCATCTGTAATAATATACCTGTTTCATTTATTAGCAGAGCAAATTCAACTATGAAAATTGTTAATGTAAATGGTACCAATGGCTCATCCTTAGTTACAGGAACCAATTCATCAGGATTGGTTTACAAATGGTTAACAGGAGATAACCAAATTGCTGCATCTAATTCTGCTGTTTCTTATTCCGGAACAAGCCAGATTCAGGTTGTAAACGTTACCTTAAACAGTTTGGCAGAATTGGAAGATAAACTGGCAGATGCTTCAGGTATTATTGTCGGTGCCAATAACGGTATCAGTACAGGTTTTGCCAATATTATAAAAGAATGGAATCAGTCTACAGGAGGGTTTGTTATTAATTATGCAGACTCTGTACCTGAATCAGGTTTGGCAGACGTATTGAAATTCTATGTAGAAAATGGGAGTACAACGGACGGTATTGTAAATTCAAATGTGACCGTGATTCCGCAGATATTCGGAACAGGGCAGCCGTTCATTGTCTCTAACGGCCTGAATATAGGATATGACGGAGCAAATTCCGGACAGATTTCCACAAGCCAAGGGCTTAACTTTGTCGATGTTGCTTCAAGAAGAGGAGCAGTAATAGATCAATCCCGAAACATAATCATATTTGGAGATAAGTTCGGAAATGGTACAGCAACATCAGCAGGGGACAAACAAAACTTTGCAAGAATTTTATGTGATGTTTTTGCCTATTTCATAAAAAATGCTCCGGTTTATTAAACAGATTATTTCCCGTATTTGACGGGCAGATATGAAAGTTATAATAAAACATAAGGCAAATATCTTATAAGTTTTGAGCTGCCTTGAATACAGGCAGCTCTTTTTAATCATAAAAAAAATTACCTTGAAAAAAAATCTATTATTGGTAGCATTCCTGCCTTTTGCGGTGTCTGCCCAAAGCCTATTTCAGATGGAGGTCTCCACACAGAATAATGATGTGGAAGTAAGAGCTGATAATACAGCTGATATCACAAGTTCTGATCTTGAGCTTGCAGGAAAAGATGGTGCAACCCTTCAGGAAACCTTTTTACGCTTTGAAGGCATTTCGCTACCGGCGGATGCAGCTATCAACAGTGTTTATCTTGTTTTTAACGGAGATGAACCAAGTACATCTTCCACAACAATGAAGATCACAGGAGAAATAGGAAACTCACTTCCGTATCCTGCATCTGCCGCCGCTTCTACAGGCTTGAATTTAAAATCCCGGATTTATTCCACATCTTTTGCAGAATGGATCACTTCCGGATGCGTGGTAGATCAGCAGTACCAATCTCCGGATCTGAAAAACGTACTCAATGAAATGTTTGCCAATGCAGGCCTTAACAATGCCAGTCTCGCATTTCGTATTCAAGGAAACGGGCAGGGAGCATTTACAGTACGGTCGTATTCTGCAGCAGCTGGAAAAAGACCCAAGCTGGTGATCAACTATTCTACCCAGACGGTAACAGTTACAACAGTAGTTTCTTCAGGGAATAACGATGCTGAGCAAACCCTTACTAACGGGAATATGGATTTGGCAGGCGGAATTCTGGAACTGGGAGGTAAGTCCGGTCTTACACCGCAAGTAACCGGTTTAAGATTTGAAAATGTTCAGATTCCTGCAGGTGCGGAAATTACAAAAGCTTACATAGAGTTTTATTCCTACGGAACCAATCCGAACAATGCAGAACTGGTTTTCCGCACAGAATTAGGTAATGCCCCGGTTTATACAGCTGCCAACAGCAATATTTCCGGAAGAAATTATTCTCACCGGAAGGCAAAGTGGGTTACTGCTCCCTGGACATCTGGAAATACAATATATAAAAGTGCCGATTTAAAGGAAATCATAGATGAAAACAGATTAAACGGCTGGCAATCCGGTCAGGCCCTTGCTTTCAAAGTTGAGGGGAACGATGGAAGCGCTACGGCCTGGTCTGTAAACGGGTGGCCGAATTATCAGCCTAAACTGGTTATTGAATACAAAAATAACGGTGCCGGACCAAGCGTAGGGCCGGCTCCTCAGGATGAAACCATCAGAAAATATGTTTCTGCCGGAGAGAATGACGGAATACAGAATCTTTCCACAGGCGGAATGGATCTGGTAAGAGGAATTCTGGAGCTTGGAGGGAAATCCGGGGCAACAGCACAGACTACAGGTGTCAGGTTTGAGAATATCCAGCTTCCTGACAATGCCCAGGTTACCGATGCCTACATTGAGTTTTATGCTTATGGAAACAGTGCAAACGCTAGGGTGAAAATATCTTCTGAAATGTCAAATGCAGAAGTATACAATACCACTTCAGGGAATATTACAAAACGTGATTATTCATCAATATTTGTAGACTGGAATACAGGAAACTGGACATCGAATTCCAAGTACAGAACTGCAAACCTCAGAAACCTTGTTGATCAGGCAAGAATTAACGGGTGGCAGTCAGGGAATTCACTGTCGTTTAAGTTAGAATCAGATTCCGGGGGAGCAAATGTATATTCCAGAAACGGTTCAGAGCTTTACCAGCCGAGATTGGTTATTGAATATCTTAACAATAACGGAGGCCCCGAAATTGATATAGAAAGCAATCCTGCCAATATGAGTAAGCTTTATATTAATGAAGTTTCCTCAGAAGGCACCCAAAGCCAGGACGAAGACTGGATTGAAATCTATAATGACCACGATTATCCGGTATATTTCAATAAGCAGAACAGCGGAATCTACCTTTCCGATAAAAATGGAAACCGTACTTTAAGCGAACTGAAAGACATTTATATACCAGCAAAAGGCTTTACAACTTTTATTGCAGACAGTGATCCTTCCAAAGGAAATAACCATCTTAATTTCGGGTTGGGTTCAGATGGGGAGACCGTTTATTTTTCAAGAAAGGTTGGCGGAAATGTGATTCAGCAGGATATTTTAACTTATCAGGGCATTCCTTATAACCAGACTGTAGGGAAATTCCCTGACGGTACAGGAAGTTTAGTCAATTTTATTACACCTACCTACAATACTTCGAATAATGAAGGAAAGCAACGTGTTGATCTTGGTTTCAGTAAAACAAGAGGTGTTTATGATTCAGGATTTGATCTTACAATTTCTGCGCCTGCAGGAACTACGGTAAAATATACTTTGGACGGGAAAACACCATCAGCAATAGTAGGAACAGTTTATACGGCCCCGATTGCAATTAACAAAACTTCGGCAGTAAAAGTATATGCTTATGATGGCGGAGGAAACAATTCGGGAGTGGTTGCCCATACGTATGTTTTAAGAAACAATTATGCCAATGAATCCACTGCAGACGGTTACTGGCAATGGTATTACAAATCCAATATCACTGCTGCAGAATATGCCCAGGCAATCGGGGAAGTTCCTATTGTTTCGGTAACAACCAATTCCGAGCCTAATACAACATGGGCTGAAGCTTCCGTAGAATACATCGACAATAATGTTTACAGCGGAAGAAAAAATTTCTTCAGTAATTCTTTGGCAAGAAAATTCGGACAGGAAAGTGTAGGTTTCTATAATCCTAATCTTAAGTTCAAGTTTAACAGTGATTCTGGTGTAAAAAAGGCCAATTATACCTTCTTTGACGATTATCCGAATGATGCTTTTGAAAATCCGGGTAAAATTCAGACTTTAGAATTGAAACAGGGACAGGATAATGCTTCACGGAATGTTTACAATATCGGATTCATGAGATTCAGTGAAAAAATATCAATGAATCTGCAGAAAGAAATAGGAAAATATGCTTTGAATACCAGGTATATCAATCTGTTCATCAATGGTAAATACCGTGGCTTAAAGACCATGAGGAATGATTTCAATGCGAATAACCTTGAGGAAGTTTTCGGGGACGACGATAATAATTACACTAAAGTAAACCTTCAGGACGGATATTTTACGGGAGGTGTTGTAGAATCAGGAGACGGAAGCCAGGCTGTATGGAATAACATCCGAAATACTGCGGCTGCCAAGAAATTCCAGGACTTCAAAAAACTGGTGGATGTTGATGATTTAATCAAGTTCCAGCTGGTATTTATGTTTACCGATACTGAGAACGAGGCAGCTGCTATTACGCACAATACCAATCCCGATGTGATGAAGGCTAAATTTATGATTAATGATACGGATGGTTCCTTCTTTGGCGGGATTACGGTTTCTTCATCAGATGTGTCAATGCCTGCAAGAGGATTTGCCGGAGGCGGAGGCAATTATAAATTTAAATGGCTTTACTCGCCGGGCAGTATCAATGGACCGGGTGGGCTATTCGGGAATTTCATGGGTTCAAATACCAATGCAACAACCGGAAATCTGGAATTTAAAACCCTGGTAAAAGATGCTGTCCTTAAATATATAGGGCCTGCTTCGGGGAATTTTGCCGGAGCGGATGGTGCTTCCTTATCTGTGGTGAATGTGCAGAATAAGATTCAAACTACAATGACGGAGCTTGACAGATTATATAAGCTTGATGCAGCGTATATGGGCTATACAGGAAATGTTTACGAACAGTGGAAAAATGTAGACGGACCAAGAATTATTGCTCAGGTTCCGGAAAGAGTTTCATTCAACTTAAAGAAATGGCTGGAATATAATATGGCGCACACCCTTCTGCCTAATGAAATTCCAACACCGGCAACGATCAGGAAAACAGATACTATCCAGATCGATAATCCGAATTCAGGAACTCAGGTTTATTACACATTAAACGATACGGACCCGATGGGGAATGACGGAGTGGTTTCTCAGGAAGCATATCTCTATAACGGAACATTTACTTTACCGGTTGGAACCTACAATATTATTACACGTGCCTTTACCACAAATAACTGGGGGCCAAAGTTTTCAAAGATGATCAAGGTTGAAGATGTGAATCCGGGTAAATTTGTTATTACAGGGATTAATTACAAGCCGCAAACCAATGGTGATGCAGAATTCTTAATGCTCACAAATGCAGGAGGATCTGACTTGGACGTTTCCGGGTATACTGTTACAGATGCTGTTACTTATACATTCCCCCAGGGAACAATTATTTCACCGAATCAGACGATCATGCTGGTGAAAGATCTTGCACTGGTTACAGGATTCAGCCAACACAACAAATTCCAATGGACAAGCGGCAGTTTGAGTAATTCCGGTGAACCGATCACCTTTAAGGATAAGTCAGGAAGTACTGTTGATTATGTATTTTTCTCCGGCATTTCACCATGGCCGGTTGAAGCCAACGGACAGGGATCTTACTTGAAACTGATTTCTTCTGATCTGAATAATGAACTTCCGGCAAGCTGGGAAGCTAAATCTATCTCAAGTGATGCTGCTAGTGCTAAAATGGCAAAACCGACAGGGCAAAGGATGAGAACAGATATAGATACTGTGGATAATAACCGCGGGATTAAAATTTACCCTGTTCCAATGAAGGACATTTTATTTGTCAATCTTAATGAAGAATCTGTGATTTCTATTTACAATATGACAGGACAGATTGTAAAGACAGAAAAGCTTGATACCGGAAAAAATTCTATTGACGTATCCGGACTAAGTCAAGGTGGATATCTTATAAAGATTCAAGGTGAGAAAGAATCTAAAGTTTTCAAAGTAACAAAAGACTAATCCTATCTGATTTAAATAGTACATTAAAACCCTCCAAGTTTATTGGAGGGTTTGTTTATTTTAAATTCCGGGCTTTTAAAATTATGGTTTATCCTCTTAATACGACAAGTTCTGTCGCTTTGCCCGAATACCTTTGTTTTTATTAGGGGAAATAACACTTTAAGACACGGATAAGTGAAATTATCGATATTAAATCTCAATAACGAGATTTGCATGTGTGTTAAAAAACGTTAAATTTGCCGGAAAATTATAAAAACCAATATTAATTAATACACAAACGGATGAAGAAAATATATTCTGGTGCATGTATTCTATGCGCTGTTTTCGGGCTGTCTGCCCAGGAAGTATTGTGGCAGAAAGATATCAAATCCTCAACGCAGGATTTTCTAAGCCAGGTTACTACAACTATTGATGGGCAATACTTAATTACAGGAAGCAGTATTCAGAGCAGTAAGCTTCAGGCAGAAGGCAGTAAGCAGAACAACGGCTACGATTTCCATTTAATCAAACTCAACCAACAGGGCGATGGGGTTTGGGAAAAATATATTTCAGGACAAAACCATGATTACCTTTCAGGATCTGTAGCTACCCAGGATGGAGGCTTTTTAATTTCCGGAACCAGCTATTCCTGTAAAGGCTTGGATAAAAAAGAAGATTCCAAAGGCGGCTCAGATATTTGGTTCGTAAGACTTAATGAATTCGGGGAAGAACTTTGGCAGAAAACTTTAGGATCAGCATCTGATGAAGAAGCAAGATCGGTAATTCAGACTACAGATTTAGGATTTTTTATTGCCGGATCTTTCATGAACTCCGTTCGTAATCTTTCAGATTATGCTCAGGATTCTAAATACAAAGGTTATGGTTCCAAAGATGTTTTGATTGTAAAACTTGATAAAGACGGAAAAGAATTATCCCAATTAATTTTAGGCGGAAAAGGATTGGATGAGGTAGAAAAAATGATTCCAACTAAAGATGGAGGTGCTTTGTTAGGGATCTATTCGAGAAGTAATACAAGTGGTTCAAAGAAAACTGAAAACTTCGGAGAAGGAGATTACTGGATCGTCAAATTAGACAAAACCGGGAAAGTAGAATGGGAAAAGAATTATGGAGGTAAAGGAGATGACCATCTAAGAACATTGGCTTTGATTTCAACCGGATTTATCATCGGAGGTGAATCGAGATCTGACAGGTCAGGAAACAAAACCACAGGAATTGAAGAAGGAACCGATCTGTGGTTGATTTCCTTAAATGAAAAAGGAGAAGAACTTTGGCAGAAATCCTACAATTTCGGAAATAGGGATATCCTGATGGGAACGAGTATTTTAAATTCAGCAGATGATAAATCTTCTAAAGGAATCCTGTTAGGTGGTTACACCCAAGCCGAAGGAAAGATACAGACCGATGATGAAACCTTCTGGATGCTATATTTGAATCAAAACGGAGAAGAGCAGTGGAGAAAACATGTAAAAGGAGAATCCAGAAAAAGAGAAGAAAGACTTTCAGATATAAAACTGAACAGGGACGGCTCAATCATATTGGCTGGAACCAGTGCTGAAGAGCTCGGAAAAGAGAACTGGAAAATTGTAAAGCTTGGAGACAAACAACTTGACCAGCTGATCGAGAAACAGGACATCAAGATTTATCCGAACCCTGTTTCAGATTATGCTTATGTGGAAATAGGCTCCGATTTCAAGGAAGCAGATATTCTACTTTATGATATGGGAGGAAGACAATTCCAGAGTTTGAAAACTAAGAATAAAGTGACTAAGATTAATACCCAGAATTTAATTCAGGGAGCTTATCTGGTGACGATAAAAACAGATACGAACAAAACAGCAAGTGCCAAATTAATCAAGAAATAAAACACTGATAAAAATGAAAAAAATTGTAATTTGTGCAGGCCTTATACTTGCCAATAATTTCACAGCGCAAGAGTTTAGCACTTTGATGAAGACAGGTCAAAATGATGATGACTCATCCCTTAATATTAATCCTCCGTCTCCTGAATCCTATTACAGAACCCAATTCGGAAACTTACAGTTTAATGAATTTAAAGGAAATCCCAATGTAAGCATCCCTATTCACACTATAAGCTCAAATAAACTTAAGCATCCTATATCTTTAACATACAGCAAAGCTGGGGTAAAGGTAAATGATACACCGAATACTGTGGGAATGAACTGGGTATTGGAAGCGGGTGGCGTGATTAATAGAACAATATATGACAAAAAAGATGAAATGGCTGGTTACAGGCTTTTGTTGGATGTTAATGATCTAACTCAGCTGTCCAGTCCGCAGGAAGAATTAACGTTGGTAAACTATACCCGGGGTAATGTTGCACATTATGACCACCAGCCGGATATTTTTAATTTTTCATTTCCTGGCTATAGCGGGAGCTTTTATCTTGACCATAATTTCAAACCTGTTCTTTTGACTCAGGATAATAACCTGAAAATTGAGACCGTAGGAATCTTTAAAGAAACGTATACTTTTATTATTACCACTTTTGACGGCACAAAATATACTTTCGGAGGCACAGGAGCGACTGAAAAAACAACAGTAAGGGCAAATGCTTTTCTTAATGGTGTGACCAGCTTTTTTTTAACAAAAATAGAGAATACGGCTGGTCATAAGATTGAATTTTCTTATACACAGGTAAGCCCAAATGTCACCCTGTTGGGTTTAAATGAATCAGCATCTCTGGCCAGCTCTCTTTACGACCAGGGGATGCCTGCCGAAGGTACTAGTTCGTTCCCACCTTCAACCTCCTACAGTCAGTCCATTAAAAAACTCAATATCAATGATCCTAAAATCCTGACGCAAATCACAACAGACACCGAAAAAGTGCTTATAAATTATGCGACAGTACCCTCCGAAACTTTTCAGAAAGTAGGAAATATAACTATTGCTTCCCATAACATAAACAACAGGAAAATTGTATTTGAGTATATCCACAATTCTGCAACAGACCCTCAAAAAAAACGTTTTTTTCTTGAAAAAGTGAAAGAGTATACCCTGAAAAACGGCCAGGAAAATTTTGTTCAGGAACATCAGTTTGAATATAACAATCCCTTGGCTCTTCCCGACAGGCTATCGTTCAGTATGGATTATTTAGGGTACAGTAACGGCAAAAGCAATCCCAATACACTGCTTCCCAATTTGAACTTATTTGGAGCCGATTATACTCTTTTTAACCAGAATACTGATTATTATGCAGACCGGAGACCTGATTTTAATTTTACGAAAAACGGAACACTGGCTTCCGTGATCTATCCTACAAAAGGTAAAACTGTTTTTGAGTACGAGCCTGTACCGGCAAGAAGCTTAAAGCCTGTTGAAGGAGAAAAACAGCAGGTAATAGGAAATACTCAAGCTTTATGGGCAGACGATTCTTTAATTGATTATGATCTGGTAAATTCGCATCTTCCTTTATCGGGAGAATCGTCAGGCAGTCTGCAGGCTTCAGAGGTAGAAGGAAACAGTATCCAGATAGAGCTGAAACTTCATTCAAACGTCCAGACTAACTTTGCTGACAAAGGGAAAGCTCAGTTTGATATTATTGACACTGCCACCGGGCAAGTTGTTTATACGAAACCTATATTCCTTTCTAAAACAATATACTATATAGGAGAGTCTGACAACTTCACTGTTCAACCTAATAAGACATATCAGTTAAAGTATAGAATCCTAAATAATATCTGCCGGGAATGCAGCGGAACCGCTGTGATAAAATACCCTAAAAAAGGCGAATGGAATATCGTACAAAACGGAAATATAAGACTTAAAAAGCAGTATGATGTTTCTGAAAACGGACCGGTGAACATCAAAAGAATCTATTATACTGATTATAGAAATATCAATAACATTGCTGCCCTGGATTTCCAATACATCCCTAACTTTAAATCTTTCAGATTTGATCAGAAAATATATGCCCCTTATACTCCTCCTTCGCAAAATCCTACGTCAGGTAGTCCCTTGGTTGGAAGTATTTCTGAAACCATACTGAACTCAGAACCACAGGTAACGATGGTTAATAAATCAATACTCAATAATGATGGGGAAATCAACGATTACAATTACAATATTTATGATCCTGTATATCCGGTTGTAAGTATTAGTTATGGAGGGGATATGTTTGAAAATGGCGGGGAGGAAAAAAAATTTACAACCAGTAATATTCAAAACAGCTATACCTTCAGACCTCCTACAGATGATGGTTTGTTTAGTAATTCAGGCAGTACGTTAAGTAATATTATAGGATCTACCCAGAATACCATGCTTTGGGATGTACCTGTAGGAAATCTTAATGGAAATCTTATTTCACAAAAAGTTTTTGGAAACAGGAACGGGCAGCTGTATTTAAAAAAATCTACGCAGAATGATTACAGGCCTGATCAGGTAAATCTAATATCAAGTGTGGCAGGAATGACTGTATTTCCCCTTGCATTTGTTCCTTCGGGATCAAATGCCGGAACTTACATCAATAATATGTATATCTCAGGGTATATGCTGCCATCCTATTCTGTCTTTTTAGATAAGAGTATCTCGAAAGAATACATGGAAGACGTTCCTGCAAATGTTACTGATGACAGCGGATATAAAAAAATGGTTACCACAACCCATTACAATTATGATAATGTAGAAAAACAGCTTTCAAAGACTACTGCTGTTTTACCGGATGGCAGAACCGAAGAAACCGGCTATAAGTATGCCCACGACAAAGGCAATCAGAAACTTATCAATGCCAGTATGATAGGGATTCCCTTAGAAACAGAAGTAAAAAAGGATTCCAAAACCATCTCTAAAACAGAGACAAGATATGACAATCCTCTGAATTTACTTCCAAGTTCAGTTTTATCCTACGATATACAAACTCCGACAGCTTCATCCACAGAAGTCACCTATGACAAATATGATGAAAAAGGAAACATACAGCAGTATACCTCAAGAAGCGGTGTTTCCACAACTATCATCTGGGGCTATAACAAAACCCAGCCTATTGCCCGGAT